>DATDXC010000075.1:0-11939 GCA_035289425.1 Candidatus Nanoarchaeia archaeon | reverse complement strand
GGTGGCGGAGGCTCCTCCCAGTGCAATGATAAGAATGACAATGATGGGGATGGGCTTATTGACTATCCTGATGATCCAGGATGTAGCAGTGTCTATGACTCCAGTGAGACAGATACCTGCACACCACGATGGCTCTGTACTGGATGGGCTAAATGCAAATCCGATGGTACACAGACAAGAACTTGCGTTGATAAGAATAACTGTGGTGTGAGCACCAACAAGCCAGATGAGTCCCAGTCCTGCACGTATGTAGAACCTGAGCCGGCAGAAGAGCAGCCAATTGAACAGCCAGTAGAAGAACAGCCACCAGCCATTGAAGAAGAGCCGAAGTCACCGCCGACTCAGAAGAACAAGCCTCTCTTGTGGGGAATCCTGGGAGCTATTGTGGCAATAACCGGTGTCTCGTTCTACATCATCAACAGGAGAAGATATTAGTTTTTTCTTTTTTTATAGAAAGCTTTTTATGTAATTCCGAATCTTTTGTAGCAATGGCAGGCAAGCAACTGAAGAGGATTTGGCATTTCATCTGGGATGATGACAGCATTTGGTCCTGGATTGTCAATATCATCCTTGCTTTTATCCTCATAAAGTTTTTAGTATACCCTGGGCTGGGTCTCATCCTCTCAACAAGTCATCCTGTTGTTGCAGTCGTTTCCAGCTCAATGGAGCATTCAGCCCAGTTTGATGAATGGTGGGGTGAGAATGGAGCATGGTACAGCACAATCAATATGTCTAAAGAAGATTTCAGCTCATACTCTTTTGCAAACGGCTTTAATAAGGGAGATATTATGATACTGCAAGGAAGAAATCCTGCCGACATTGAGGTTGGCGAGGTCTTGGTTTTTATAAGCAGCAGGACAAATCCAAAGCCAGATCCCATTATCCATCGGGTTGTCAAGAAATGGGAAGAGAATGGCGTTTTCCACTTTCAGACCAAGGGTGACAACAACGCACGTCAGATAAATGAATGCCAGGGCGGTTACTGCATTTTCGAGAATGATATAGGGCAAAATCAAGTGGTGGGGAAAGCATTATTTAGGATACCCTTGCTGGGCTATATCAAGATTTGGTTTGTAGATATGTTGACATTATTCAGGTAAAATGTTTTGTCCCAAATGCGGCTCAATACTGCTTCCCAAAAGGGAAGGCAGCAAGATGGTCATCAAATGTAGCTGCGGCTATAAGTCTAATAATGCGGGCTCCACAGTCATCAGGGAGGAAGTCATCGATAAAGGCAGGTCTGTTGAGTTGGTAGATAGTGAATCAGATATGAAATCATTGCCTAAACTAAACGTGGAATGCCCCAAATGCCATCATCATGAGGCTGGATACTGGGAAGTGCAGACCAGGGCCGCAGACGAACCCGCCACTAAATTCTATAAATGCATCAAATGCAAGAATGTGTGGAGAGATTATAGTTAAGCCTTACTTCCCAGAGCGTTAAAGTATTTTTGTACACCTGTACAGAGAGCATCTTTAAGCTTGGTTATATCCTCTGGCTTTCTCAAGACAACCGCTCCAGGATCAGGAATATCTTGCGCAAATTCAATAACATCTATAGTGGCATGGGCAGTGAAAAAAACAACTGCAGGCATAACATAACCTTCGTAAAACGTTCGCAATTCCCTCACAAATGTGAGACCATCTCCTCCAGCCATCCTTACATCAGATAATACTATATCTATTCCGCTTAGACATCCATTTCTATCTACATTATCCCGAACAATATTCATTGCGCGGGATCCAGATGGCGCATACCCTATAACCAGAAAATCATAGCGAGGGAGAATTCTTTCGTACATTCTCAAAATCGCAGCATCATCGTCGACTACAAGTAATCTACCGTTATGAAGTTTTCCCATAGTTTATTAAATATCTATTATTTTCTTACCAATATGGAGAATTCAAGGTCAGTATTTAAAATTATTGTCAAAACAAACTCAAAAAATAATGAAATTATCAGCTACAATAAGGAAAACAAAACCTTTAAACTTGCAATAAAAGCTGCCCCCCATGACAATAAAGCTAATATAGAGATTATCAAATTCCTTTCAAAACATTTTAAGAAGAAAGTCATGATTATCAAAGGCTTTAGAAGCAAAGAAAAGCTGATTTCTCTAGAATAATCAATTCCGAAAGCTTTATAAAGTAGTTACCCAAATAAATTACTAAAAAGGGGTGGTACGGGATTTCACTAAAATTAGACAGAATCCTAAGTTCTAGGCTGATGAGTGATAAGTCCGGCCTTTTTGGAAAAAAACCATTAGGTTTACCACTACCACCGCCATCTGATCTTCTTAAAAGGCTCAACCAGTCCAATAAGGAAGAAGAATTAGCGAAGCTTGCAGCAGAGAAGAAGAAACGCTTCCGTGAAGCGTTGATTAAGGAACGGCAGCTGGAACTGGAAAGGGTCAAATCCCCAGACTCCAGAGAAAATAGGCTAAAACAACAACAGCAACTGGCTGAACAGCGCAGAAAGCAGCGAGAGCTCATCAAACAAAAAATGATAGCTGCCAGGCAAGCCAAGATTCAGCAACGCCTGAAAGCCATAGGAGAAATAAAAAGACAGAAAGAACAGCTTGTCCAGAAGAAAAAAGCCGATAGAGAAGCTAGGATTCAGGTCAAAAAGAAAGCAATCGAATATAAAAAGAAACAGTACGCATTACAATTGCAGCAAATGCAGGATCTTAAGAAACAGAAGTTTAGGGAAAGCTTGATACGAGAACGTCAGAGGGAATTGGCGCGGAAGATGCCCTCTCCACCAAACAAGGCCGCTACACAACAAAATACCAAGCTTCCAATATCAATTCCTGGCACCAAGCAGCCTGTCTTCAATTTGATTGAGGAAAGAAAGAGGAGAAAAGAGGCCATTCTAAGGGAACGGGAAGAAAAAAGAAAGGCAGTACTCACTGCAATCCAGAAAAAAAATCTTGCAATCAAGCAATTGCAGGCAAAAAAAATACAAGAAAGAAAGCAGCAGCTCATGGCTAAACTGCAGGAAAAGGAGCGCAAAAAAAGATTTCAAGAGAGGCAGAGGCTGGAAGCCAGACAGAAAGTGTTATCAGCTAAAAAAGAGCATAACGAGCAAAATCTAAGAAACAAACTTGCAGCCCAATCAAACAAAATAAATGACTCCTTTAGGAAGAAAGACATCACAGTTCTTGGGATTAGATTGCGAAAGAATATACGGGGGATAGAACACCATAAAAGGCTGGCAGTGACACCTACCGCACTTCTTATTGGATTAAGTAAAGATGCTCTTCTGAACATACGAGAAGACATCAAGCCAACCAAGGTACTTAAAGAAGAATTGGCCCATATTCATAAGAAATTGTGCTATTATGAGCAGCTTCTTTTCCAGAACAAGAGCTATCTGATAGCTGATCTGGAAAAAACACGGGAACTCTATTATGATTATGAAGAGAAGGCCGAAACTGTACGGAACGCAATTCTCACCAAACTGGTGGATATTTCCAGGGAAAAGGCAAGGATAAGACGCCAGAAGGTTAAACAAGAGAGTGATCGGCTTAAGAATATTGACGATGAACGGAAAGTCAGGGAAAAAGATATTACCGAGAGACAGAGACTCCTGCAACATCAGAAAGAAGAAGCCGAAAGGCTGCGGGAACAGCAAGAAGACGCAAAAAGGAAAGCGCTTGCCTTGAAGGAGAAAGAAGCAGTGGAAAAGAAAAAGCAGCAGGAACAAGCTTGGAGAAAAGTCCAGGAAGAGAAAGCCGCAAAGCTTTTGGCAGCTCAGAAAGAGCGTCAGAAAATACTGCAGGAAAAAGAAAAGATGCAGCAGGAAAAGTTAAAACAGATAATACTATTGAAGCAGCAGAAAGCAGCAGAACGCCAAAAGTTGCTATCTGAAGCGCAAAAACAAAAAGAGTTGAAAATACAGCAAGCCGAATCAAAGAAACAAAAATTACAAGCAGATAAGCTGGCTAAAACAAAACAGCAAAAGTATACCCCACAAACAGTAGTCCAATCGCCTTTAAGTCCTAGGAAATCAAAGGAAATACCTTCATTACCTCCTTTACTTCCCACTCAACCAAGCAAATTAAAGCCAGAATCTCTTAAGATTTCATCTGATATAAAGCCAAGACCCCCCCCAGTTCCGTTCTTTAGGTTTCAGCAGATGGAAAAAATCAAAAAAGAGCGGGAAGAGCGTCTCAAGAAAAAGCTGGCCGCAATCAAGGTAGCGCAGCAAGTACGTGAAAAAGAACTGAAAGAACGTGAGAAACTGGCTGCCCAGAGGGAAAAAGAAGCTTTCAATAAGAAAAAAGAAATCGAGAAAAAGAAGATTCAGGCTCAACAGCAGAAGGAAAAAGAGTTCAAATTAAAGCAGCTTCTCAGGGAAAAGCAGATTCAACAGAAAAAGCTCGAAAAAGAGCGCATCATACAGGAGCGTCAAAAGAAACAAGAGGAAGCTGAGGCAGAAAAACTGAGGATTAAGCAGGAAAAAGAAAAGGCGAATAAGCAGAAGCAGGAACTGAAACTCCAACAACAGCTTCAGAAATCTCTCGAAAGGAGAAAGCAGCTTGAGGCGCGGAAAAAAATACCAGAAGATGATCTCAGTTTGCCCCTACCTCCTGTAAAAAAAGGATTACTCTCCCGTGCAGAGCCTCGGGTAGAGGTTTCCGATCTGGATGGGGAATTGAAACTCGATTTTCCTCCCAAAAAGAAGCAAAGGGTTATACCAAAGAATAAATTACCGGACATTGCCGATAGTCTCGTTTCTGAAATGAAACCGCTTTCATTAGAAAGAGAGTTCAAAAATAAATCTGAAGAGAGGCAACGCTTGTTGGATCAAAAGGAGCAGTTACGGCTCGAAAAGCTGAAGCGGCAAGAGCTCATCAAACAAGAAAGGGAAGCAGCTCGACAAGCAAAAATAGCAGAAAAACAAAGACTTCTTGAGCAGAAGAAGGGAGAATATCAGGCACGCAGACGAGCAATCAATCTAAAGAAGATGCAGGTTGAACAAAGCAAGGTACCTCCTCTATTGCGTATCAAGCAAATGACTGCAGAAACAGCTGCCACCCCAGAAGACGAGCTCCAAATTTCAGAAGCAATCAACAAAGCAAGACAGCCTACCAAGAAAATGGATAGCATCAACGAACGCATATTCAAGGCTAGAGACGCATTGTTAGCCTTTGAGTTCTCCAAGGCAAAAAGTTTATACCTTGAGCTATTAAGGCTCTATAACTCCCTGCCAAATTCAGAAAAAGGCAAGTACTTTGAAAGTATCCAGGAGCTGTATGAAGAAAGAAAGTCTGCAGAAAAACTATTTCAAAGAAGATAAAAGCGAATCAACTTCGTGATACAGCTCTTCTATAGTGCCTCTATTATCAATTAGGGCGTCTACTGCCTGCAAGCAGGCATTAATGTTTTG
Organism: Candidatus Nanoarchaeia archaeon; assembly: GCA_035289425.1. GTDB lineage: Archaea > Nanobdellota > Nanobdellia > Woesearchaeales > DATDXC01 > DATDXC01. The sequence goes on along the minus strand of DATDXC010000075.1, from coordinate 6,547 downwards.
TCCTTTAGTCTTGCCCCTATTCTCAGCATTGTCTATGTGCTTGAACTGGCTGTATGACTTTGGATCACCTTCCCTTTTTCGTAGAAATAATCGTCTGAATCTTATTCTTGGCGGAGCCACAATCCCCCATATAAGCACATCTTTCCCTTTTCTGAGCTCCTGAATTTCATCCACTGTTCTGATTCCATCAACTACGGTCCTGCCAGAATGAATCAGTGCAAGTAATTTTTTAGATAAGATAGCTGGGTTGCCAGACCTTTGTTTAAGCCTGTTGCCCAATTTCTGAAGATTTTCCCGTGTCTCTTCAATATTCCAGCGCTTAGCTTCTGTTCTAAGGATATCAGAATACACATAACCTTCAAATCCCTTTGTTCGCAGGTATGCAGCAACCACACTCTTGCCTGCTGCAATTGGTCCGGTTATCCCAATGATCATACCCCTTGCTGCTTAATCTTTCTATTTAAATCTTTAGGTCACTTGAAAAAGCAGTTCCGCAAGATTATTAAAGAAAACAGGCCTCACAAAAACTATGAAAAGTCTTTTTATTGTCTTTGATGGTATGGATGGTGCGGGAAAGGGGGAGATGATACAACAGCTCACCCGTTACCTGGCTAAGTATAGGGTGCTGGTAACCAAGGAACCAACCGAGGGACCCTATGGAAATGAAGCCAGGGAACTTCTTGAGAATGAAGCAGATCCCATGGAAAATGCAGAACTCTGCCTTGACCTATTTGTCAAAGACCGAAAAGAGCATTTAGAAACGCAGATACTGCCCTTTCTCAAGAAGCCAGGTTCTATTGTGATTAGTGATAGGTATTATTACAGCACCATAGCCTTTCAGACCACCCAGGGTCTTGATAGGGATAGGGTAATTGCAGCAAACAGTTCATTCAGGTCTCCTGACATTACATTCATCCTTGACCTTCCGGTTGAGGTAGCCATGCAGCGGATTTCTGCGCGTGGTAATAAAATAGAGAAGTTTGAGCAGCAGGCTTTCATGGAAAAACTACGCAGAAATTTCCTCGATTTGCCGAAAACACTTAAAGATACCATACAAATAATCGATGCTTCAAGATCAGTGGAGGAGGTATTTCTTCAGATAAAGAATAGAATAGACAACTTACTTTGATCCTTGTTTCTCATAATAAACCGGAAAGTTAGTGTAGACCTCATCAGAGTCATGCCTGTCCTGTTGTTTTGGCTTTCTCCTAAACACTCCCGCAATCTTGTCTATGTTGAACAATGCAGCTGCAACCATGATTGCAAGTGCTATTACCCATGCAGCACCGGTGAAGTCTCTGTTGACTATGACCGGCGTAGTTTCACGTTCAATTATAGGGATCTGATGGCAGGCGAAGTCAGAACCGCAATAAAAATCCCTGTCGCAATCCTTGTTAGATTGGCATTGTCTCTGACTCAGATTAACAAGCCAACCAAGAAATACCAATATCACAACAATGATCACAATAGCAGTTAAGCCACCATCTGCTCTCTTATTCATTTTATCTAAAGGATGCAGAAATAGTATTTAAATCTTTCTATATTAACTACTTTTAAGTAGGTAATCAATTAGATATCTCTTCCTCTTCTTCAAGCGGTTTTCCCTTAGGTTTCATAAATCCGCTCAGTGTCTTATTGCGCTTGACTGTTTCATAACTTATCTTGGGTTTCCTAAACATTTTTCACCTCTTTTTTAACCCGGTAGACCCAAAGCCGCCCTCATTTCTGCTTGTCTTATCAAGTTCAGAGACTTCTTCAAAAACAGCTTCCTCGACCTTTGTAAAAACCATCTGTGCAATCTTCTTCCCTTTTTCAATCTTATATCCTTTATTTCCCAGATTGATGACGATGATGCCTATCTCTCCCCTATATCCGCTGTCAATGGTGCCTGGTGTATTGACAATTGATATTCCATGCTCCAGAGCCAGGCCAGATTTGGGCCTTACTTGGGCTTCATACCCCGGAGGAACTGCAATTTTTATCCCCGTAGAAACCAGGACCCTTTTACCCGCCTCAAGATCATACTCCTCAGCTGCATACAGATCAACACCGGCATCTCCTTGATGCGCATAATGAGGCATTGTTGCGCTCTCTTTTATTTTTTGTATCTTGATGTTGACCATTTTAGAAAATTATAATCAAATTTTAGGAAAGGTTCTATTTAAATAATGTTGGCATTAAAACTATAGGTTGAAGATATGGAAAATTATTTTGCTTTAAGATCTGCCAGAGAAATAAGGTTGTGGCTAATTATCTTTCCTGAAGCAGAATCTATCTTAATGTTTAATGTCTTGAATGATTTAGTTATGAAAGTGATGTTATACACCTGGCCGATGCTGAGGTGCTGAAGTATCACCATTTCTTTAAGGGGGACTTCAGCAGGATACTTTGATTTCTGGAGATTCTTGGCAATGATCAGTGCACCCTCAAATTCTAAGGATACCTCTTCGATTGACAGTTTCTGGATTATCTCATCAGGTTTCTTGAATATCTCTTCCGGAGGTACTAAGGTTATGGAATCTCCTACTATGAAGCTGGTGATGGTCTCATCCTTGTTGAAGAAGCCAATCTGGAACTCTCCTTTGTTCGCTTCATCAAACATCCGGAAAATATGGACCAAAGAAGAGGCATAGTTCTCTTTCTTCCAGGTTTTGAATTCTGGGTTAGACTCAAGTTTTGAAATTACATCTTTAAGAGCCATGTGCACCTGAAGAAATGACTTTTATTTAAATAGGTTTCCCATCAGTCAAAACGACAGGATGCATACTAAGAAAATCCTCAATAGACACCGGATACAGCCCATAACCAACTTCTCCATTATCCCTTAACTCATAGACTCTTGCAGTCTGATCCCTTAACGGTCTGTGTACCCGTAAATGATTCGTAATATCCTGGGCACTGTCACTAAACGCTTGAATGAGGGATTCATACAGGCCAGAATAGACCAGATAAAACGCATAGTGCCGTTGGCCATCAAGAGATGTGATCTGTGATTCAATCTCCCCTGGTTTTGGTCTGAATCTTTTGGTCATTCCCAGAGCGCTTGGTAGTGGTGGATGCCTTAGCGTTCCCATTAATGTTGCAGGCGGCATTTCTTAGGGGAGAAAGTAAAATTCACATATAAATCTTTCCAAGGAATGAATACTCTAAAGTAGTTAAGCAGTAAGAATTTTCCCTTTCGGACCAGGATTTATCACTAGACACTTCCCAATCTTCTGCTTCTTTCCGGCACATTCATGGATATGCCCTGCAATGGTATAATCTGGTTTTGAGTCAATTACGAACTTTTTGATGTTTTTATTGCCGCAGGGCTTTCTCATGATCTGGTCAATCCGGGTGTTATAGGGGGGTGCATGGGTAACCAAAAAAACAACCTTATCAGGGTGCTCCTTCATCGCCAGCTTAAAACTCTTTGCAACTCTATCAAATTCCTTATCAATATACCTAAATCCACCGCCACCATACCCCAAGAACAAACAATTCTCAAGCACCTTTCTATTCTTATGGATGAGAAAAATATTATCGAGGTTCCTGCACATTTTTCTCATGCTTGAATCACTCTCATGGTTCCCATGTATCATCATGACTGGTTTCTTGAGGTTGTTCAGCTCTTTGAGGAAATGAGAAAGCCGATGCTCAAATATAGAAATATCCCCCGCGCAGACTACAACATCAACATCTTTGGCCTTTTCTTTGACCTTCTTCCAGGCAGTCTGGTTTTCATGTAAATCTACAAATGCTAGGATTTTCATTCATAATATAGGTTTATAGCTTGTATTTAAAATTATATGAAAATACAGAAATATTCTTAAATTGATCATGAGTTTCATTGTTTATGATTTCCCCAATCCATTATCTCTCTACATATGAACGAAGACTGGATAAAGGCAGGTTTGTTCTACCTGAACCGTTTAGAGACCCCGAAATAGTTGGATTCTTTATGTTTCCAATTCTATCGGATTCATCAAGGTATATTCTTATGTATGATTCTCATACCATGGAAGAAAGGTTAACTGTTGCTAGGGAAACGCAGGATACAAATGCACCAGTTGTTCCAATATCAGAGGGGACACCTATTGGGCGTGCGGATTATGTGACGATGCAAAACGGAAATAGAATATCAGTACCCTTAGAAATGAGAACCGCAGTCGGTATTGATGTGGATATCCTAGTTGTAGGTGCCTTTGATCGTATTGAACTTTGGAACCCTTCGGATTGGAAACAGCTATCTGACGAAGAATTAGTTTTAATGAAAGATAGGTTGCACCTCGATTAAATCCCATAATAATCTTCCAGGACAACCTTATCCAAATCATCTAAATTCCTAATCAGGTAGAGCCTGCCTTTTCCTAGTTCAACAATCTGCTCAGCTAGTTTCTCTGCTTTCTTCTCCAGCTGAACTCCGATAAGTGAGATAGTGATGCCCGCAGCTCGAGCCATGGATGCTGCTTCCAGCGTTTCATTCTCAGGATCCTTTCCTACAGTAGGCATAACATCAGTTAACAATACGAGATGTTTAGTAGCCTGTTTATCCAAAAATAATTCCATGGATTTAATGATTGTTTGTGCAAGATTGGTCTCTTTAGCAGCCCGTATACCCGTTATATGCCTAAGTAAATGCATAAAATCAGCGGTTGGGCTGATCGCTTCCTTTATCTCAGAGCCAAATACCATCAAGCCAACCTTATCCCTCTCTTGTATGGCTTTAAAAGCCAATGCAATGCCTGCTTTTTTACAGGTCTCTATTTTCCTGCCCTTCATGCTTCCTGAGGCATCTAACGCATAAATAATATGAATTCGCCCTTTTGACTGCCTCTCAAAGCTTTTTATATTTCCAACATGGATAGAGTCATCACCCCTCCTTACTGCCAGTTTCACTGACTGTTTGATGGCAATGTCCCTATAGCGGTCTCCTTTCCGATAATTTCGGACATCTTCCTTGTCTCCATAAAGGAAAGCTTTCTTATGGATTCTCTCTCCAGCCATTCCGCGGGCAACCAAAGAATCGAGTTCCTCAGTATACAATATAAGGGATGCAAGTTCAATGCCAGGATCAGAGATCATGCCCTCCTTGGTAATCAAGTCCTTGTCCTGCAGTCTTTCAATATTCTTCTGGATATTCTTCCGCATCTCCCGTTGGAATTCAGGAATGCGGACATTCTTGTCTACATAAGAAGCATCATAATCAGTAAGCTCTCTCACCAAGCTTGGTCCCAGCATCTTTTTGGTGATGGAATAATTCTTGACAAGCTGTTCAAAAATAAGGTCCGGAGTAAATGAGTTCAATCCAACATTGAGGGCATCCTTGATGAGCTTGCCCTCCTTTATGGTCTGCTTATCATTCTCAAGGACAGACTTCATCAGTTTATTTTCTTCAAACTGGGATGCAAGCTTGCCTTTTTTTTCTTCTATGGCTTCAAGTTTCTGCACATCACTATGGCTGTCAAAGTAAATCACCGCGGTCTGCATCAGTTTTTTCTACAAATTTGGATAGCCTGTCTCTGGCATACTGTCGTGTATCTTGGAGGTACTTCACCGATGGCTTTAAGCTGATCCGATGGCTTAACACCGAAACCACAGCTTCCTCCACTTCAGTAAAACTCACACTTTTCTTCCCTTTGAGCAATGCATTGGCCTGAGCCCTTTCATACAATCCCAAAGAAGCCCGGACACTCGGTTTTTTTTCAAGTTTCTCGTCGCTCCGTAAGTCATGGATGAAATCAACCACCACAGTCATCAGCCTTTCAGGGAACTCAACATCAAGTTTGGCTCCTTTTGTCTTGATAATCTTCTTTTCAATTTCAGTGGATTCTGGATAGCTCATGTAGATGAGGTCAAATCTGTCCAGCAGCACATCTGAAAGCTTCTCAGTTGAGCTGTCTTCTGGATTCATGGTCCCAATAAAAATGAAATTCAAGTCAAAATCAACATCATAGCTGCCGATGGTAGCCTTCTTTTCAGACAATACCTGTAGAAGGGCATTCTGCAGCTTCTCAGGGCATCTATTGAGCTCATCGAAGAATAATATGCCATTGTCTGCTTTGAATATCTTGCCTTTGGTGAACGCTTCAAGGCTCAAGGGGCCATATTTCATGGCCTTGATAGGGTCAATATCTCCCAATAGGTCTTCGGCAGTGAGGTCGGGGCTGCCCTGGATCCTTACAAAATTCTTAATCTTCAAAGTATCTGCAAGGTTCTTAGCTAATGTTGTCTTCCCGACACCAGGCGGGCCAACAATTATGACATGCCTCTCAGTCAGCAATGCAGACCGTAGCTGCCGTTTTACAATTTCCTGCCCATAAATGTCTGAAAACAGGTCGTCTTTCTTCAGTAAGATGTTTTGTAGTTCTTTCATGCAATCACCCATAAAACCAAAAGAGAAAGCAGCGATTATTTATAAATATGACCTTATGATAAAGGTTTCATGTCTACATAGACCAGTAAGGCATTATAGAGCATACGGGCTCCAATCATGGTCTGCTTGAGAGTGTCTATGTGGGGAGTTGGAGCATTCTGATAATGCTCTCCCAAATGCCTGCTGCCTATG
>DATDXC010000074.1:0-63823 GCA_035289425.1 Candidatus Nanoarchaeia archaeon | reverse complement strand
CCCTGTTTGCGGAAATTATTCCGCAACAATTTTATACCTCTCTTCCAATCTATGCTCATTGTGGGTGCTCCCCACCCCTCATCGTTTATGGACATAAAAGATAAGTGGGGAAACCCACTAATATAACTTTTCAATATCACCATATTTCCACAATATTTTTAAAGAAGCATCTCCAGATTGTTGCCAGAATGAAAAAAGAGGTACTGATATTGCTATTACTCTTCCCATCTGTAGTTGCAACAGATTATTATGCAGATATAGCCATCTCAGTTGATGAATCTGGCTTTGTTTCTATCAGGGGAAGCACCAATCATCCAGATCTGTTGGCTGAAGACAGCCAGATATTCACATCGAAGGAAAAGGATAATTGGCTGTTGAACGTGACAGTGCAGGACTCTTTTTCGAATTTGGTTTATGTGATAAACCTGCCTGAAGCCTCTTCAGTGAGCTACATCAAGAGCTCGAGCCCGCTTCGCATCGAAAATAGCCAGAACCATCTCACAATCAGGGGGTATGGGGAGAATGTCCCTGTCCAGATTCTGGTGCAGTACTCCATCCAGAAGAAAAACATATTTGCGCTCTGGAGCATAGTGATTGTAGCCTTAGGTGCAGTATCTCTCTTCCTGTTAAAAAAGAGATTGCCAAGTAAAAAAATTCAAGACTATAGTTACTTGCCTGCCAGGCAGAAAAAGATAATGGAGATGCTCTCAAAGCATACTGCCCCTATGACCCAGGCTCAGCTGCAAAGTGTCTTTAAGATTCCCAAAGCTTCCTTGTCAAGAAATATCAGGTCATTAGAGCTAAGGGGGCTTCTGGAAAAGACCGAATCAGGCATGTCCAATATTATCAAGGTTGTTCCGCCTAATTCCGGTAATTCCGGCAAAAAACTATAGGTTGTTCCACTGCACTATATGGTGAAATCAAACGATTTCGGAGGAAAGAATATGAAAGGAGTATTGGCTTTGATCCTGGTTGGATTGATGGCCACAGTTGCTTTGGCTAATGTAACGAGCAACACACAATCCAATGTGAGTGTTGGAAGCAGTACTACAAACGTACCGGCTAATGTGAGTAGCACGCAAACAACATCTAATGCATCAACAACAGTTTCAGAGGAAGTAAAATGTGTCTTTGAAGGCTCTGATGAGGATGAAAAATGCACCACTGAAGATGGAGAATTTGGCTGCACCGGCATTGGAAGCTGTGTGGCAGTTGTAACCGGTTCTGCAGGGGATGTGCTTTCATGGAGCAGCTCATGCACAGTAGATAAGAAACTGCGTACCACCATCATAGGGGGCAATGATACAAATGTAACTTTTGAATGCAAGCAGAATGATGATGACGGGGAAGAAGTAGATGATGAGGATGAAGACGAAGTATCTAATGAAGATGAAACGTCTGATGAAGGGGATTCTGATGAGATTTCTGTCATGGGTCACCTCATCGGAGCTGAGATGAGGCTAGTGCAGCTTGAATTAGCCATTGAGCGGAATATCCTAATTGGGCAGAGGGTCATGTCCCATCTGTTGGCTGAAGGCAAAAACACAACTGAGCTTGACTCAATCCTCATGCAGTTAAAAGATCTTAAACAGCAGGTGCACGATCTTGACCCGGTGTCAGAGGATGCAGTGCAGGAGTTTGTGAGATTGAAGCATGAAGCAAGGGAGCTAAGCCAGCAATTCAAGAAAATTGTCCACAGCATGCTCAGCGAAGAGAAGATAATAAGGCTTAGAAACAGTGTCAGCAACAGTACAAACAAGAAAATTGTTGAGCTTGGTGGGGCAGTAAAGAAAAAGATTGCTGACTTCAATACACAAAAGCTTCAGAAGGTTTACGAAAAGCTTGACCTAAACGACAGTGAGCTGGACCGCCTTAAAGAGGGCGACTCAACATTGAAAGATATCAAGGAGGATATCAAGGAAAAGATGCGTGAGGTGTCTGAGGAAGAAAAAAGACAGCTGAGCGTCGAACTGAAGGAACAGAAGATTAAGGAAGAGATCTTCAGGAAAGCAGCATCGGAAAAAATCAAGGAAGAGAATAAGCAGCTTGAGGAACAAAACAAGGTTATAGATGAGCTCAGGGAAGATGATGATGAGAATGAAACAGGTGATGACGAATGAGAACATTATTATTGCTTTGCCTGGTGCTGTCCGCTCTGATTGTCGGATGTGCCACCCAGGAAGAAGCCCCCCAAGTTGAAGCACCTACTGAAGAACCCCAGGAAGATGTAGCACAACAGATAGATGACAGCATCATTCCAGAGAATGATAGTGTAGAGATCGGGGAGATGATTTAGCTCAGAATAATGGAAATTTCTTTCTTTTTTTCTTCCATTAATTTTCTTGATTTCGCTTCCAGGTTCAGTCTCAGGAGAGGTTCGGTATTAGATGCTCTTGCATTAAACCACCAGTCATCAAAGTCTATCCTGATGCCATCTAGGTGAGACACCTTACCAGTTGAATATTTTTTCTCCAACTCTTTCATCTTTCCTTCCTTGTCTTTGACTTCAAAGTTGATCTCGCCAGTTTGGCAATAGTGTTCATATGGTTTAACTAATTCACTGAATTTCTTATTCTCTTTCGAGATGATCTCTAAAATCCTGACAGCAGCAACTATTCCGGAATCTGTGTTGAAGTTATCCTGGAAATAAAAGTGACCAGACAATTCCCCTGCAAAGACAGCTTTCTCCTTCCGCATCTGCTCCTTGATGAATGCATGCCCAACCCTGGACATGAGCGGCTTTCCTCCATGCTTCCTGATAGTCTCAGCAACAATCCAGGAGCTCCTCAGGTCATACAGCACAGTACCCTTCTTTCTTTTCAGGATCTCTTCAGCGAGCAGACAAGTGATGAAATCAGCAGGGACTATTCTTCCTTTTTCATCGACAAAGAACACCCTATCTGCATCCCCATCTAAGGCTATCCCCAAATCAGCATTCTCAGAGACCACTTTTTTCTGAAGTTCTACAACATTCTCTGTCTCGAGAGGGTTTGCTTCATGATTAGGGAAGTTTCCATCAGGATCAAAATACATCCTAATCACTTTTAAAGGCAATTCAGTTAAGATCAAATCCATGTCTCTTCCACCCATGCCATTGCCTGCATCGATAACGACTTTTAGCGGTTTTATTCTCTTATGATCGAATAACGAAAGAATATGTTTTTTATAATCATCAACAATATTCTTCTTAATAACCTTGCCTTTTTTGCCAATATCTTTGAATTTGTTCTCCAGCACTAACTTCTCAATATTTTTGATGCCAGTCTCGCCTGAAATCGGAATAGCTTTCTCTCTCGTAAACTTAAACCCGTTATACTTCCCTGGATTATGGGATGCCGTTACCATGATGCTGCCAGGCGCTTTCAAGGACCAGCAGGCGAAGTAATTCCGAGGGGTGCTGCACAGCCCTTCCACTTCAAGCACATCAGCTCCCTGATCAATTATTCCCTTAATCAAAGATCTCTTCAGACTCGAAGAACTTTCACGCATGTCTTGAGAAACCACCACACTTTTGATCTTAAGAAAGGTCACAAAAGCCCTGCCGGCTTTGTAGGCTAATTCCTCATCAAGTTCTGATGGATAGATGCCCCTTACATCATATGCCTTAAAGATTGACATGCTAATAAAGGAAAGTTAAATATATATAAAAGTTTCTTATTTAAAAAATGCAAGATTCATTTAGAAGCACTATATACCACCATTATTATGAAAAAGGCAGGAAACTTGCTTGGAGGCATGTGAAGTATTCATACAAGGTTCTTGTTTCTGAATTCATGCTCCAGCAGACGCAAGTGAAAAGGGTCAAAGATTATTTTCCTGCCTTCATAAAAAAATTCCCTACATTCAAAGCATTGGCGCATTCTAAATCATCAGAAGTCATCAAAGCGTGGTCAGGTCTGGGCTATAATAGGAGAGCATTGTTTCTGAAGAAGACGGCAGAGATTGTAAGCGAAAAGTTCAAAGGAAAACTGCCTGATGATATCGATACCTTACAATCCCTACCAGGAATTGGCCATGCAACTGCCTGTGAGATAGCAGCCTTCGCATTCAACAAGCCGGTTATTTTCATCGAGACAAACATACGAACAGTGTTTATTCATTTCTTTTTCAAAAACAAAAGCAAGGTTGATGATAAAGAGGTAATAAAGCTGGTTGAAAAGACATTAGACAAGAAAAACCCGAGAGACTGGTATTACGCCTTGATGGATTATGGGGTCATGCTCAAGCAAAAATACCCTAATCCCAACAGAAAAAGCAAGCAATATTACAAGCAGCCAAAGTTTGAAGGCTCCAACCGACAGGTGAGGGGCCAGATCCTAAAATTACTGGGTAAAAAGAATGTCTCCAAAGAGGAATTAATCCGAAAAATTGATAGGGACAGTATCCTAACAATTAAGATTCTTGAGGGATTGGAAAGGGAAGGTTTTGTTGAGAAAAAGAAAAAGAGATACAGGATAAAGTAACTTTTTAAAGTTTATTCTGTTTCCATGTATATTCTGGTTGCAATTAATCCCCTTCCTCAATCTGAATTCCCTTCCATAACTTCCGTGCCCTTTCTAACCGTTCAAAGCTGCCTGTATCAAACCATTGCCCGGAAAAGGGAAAACCGCGTAACTTGCCCTCCCTGGCCAGCTGGGGAAAGATATCCTTCTCAATCATGCAGAACTTCCCTTTAGGCACCATCTCAATGACCTCAGGTTCTAAGATATAAAATCCGGAATTGATCAGGTTGGATGGTGCTTCGGATCTCTTCGGTTTTTCCACAAAATCGAGGATCCTATTCCCATCGAGACGTGCGACACCATATTGCGAAGGGTCTTCTACCGTAGTCAAAGCAAGAGTGGCAAGTGCGTTCTTCCGTTTGTGCAGCCGATACATGCGAGGGATGTTGATGCATTTTAACTCATCACCATTGGAAAGGATAAAGCTGTCTTTCAGCAATTTTTGTGCAAGCAGCAAAGGCCCTGCAGTGCCCAAAGGCTTTTCCGGATCTTCCTCAACATATTCCAAATTCATCCCAAACTTGCTTCCATCAGTGAAATGATCCCTGACCTTGTCCGCAAGGTAACCGACTGAAAGGATTGCATCCCTGATGCCAAAGCGTTTAAGCAGGTCAAATATCCATTCAGTTATCGTTTTTCCCTGTATATCGACAAGGGCTTTGGGAGTGTGAAGCGTCAACGGCCGTAATCGAGTGCCCTTTCCACCTGCAAGGATCACTGCTTTTTCCGGAACAGTCATGCCTAAAGCATCTTCAAGCATCTGCTCTATCTCCTGGCTCCGATTCTTGATCTCTTTGCCATCGACCCTTTTGTCAAGCTGCCTGATAAGGGCAGCATCGAGTGTTATAGTTACTCGTTCTTTCATAATAGTGGTGATTTATAATGCATGTATATAAAGCTTTTGTTTTTTGTATGATAGTGTATGATGATAGAAAGATTTATATACCGGTGGCATTTCAAGCCTTTGCATGGCAATAACCGGTAAAAAGAACAAGCAGATTGCAGTATTAACAGGTGGAGGAGATGCGCCTGGCTTGAATGCAGTAATCAGAGGTATAGTGTTCAAAGCAAAGAAGCTGGGATATGATGTCATCGGTATTACCGATGGATGGAAAGGATTGATTGAAGGGACCCATAAAGGCATCTTAGATCTGGACCAGGTGCAAGACATCCACATGTTGGGTGGAACCATATTACATACCTCCCGGACAAATCCTTACAAAGTAGATGGCGGGCCGCAAAAAGTTAAGGACAGCCTTAAATCCCTAAAATGTGATTACCTTATTGCGATTGGCGGAGAAGATACCTTAGGAGTAGCTCAGAAATTGACAAAGGAAGGTATCAAAGTTGTAGGTGTACCAAAAACTATAGACAATGATCTCAGTGAGACAGATTACACCTTTGGCTTCAATACTGCGATAACACGAGCAACTGAAGCAATTCAAAATCTGCACACTACTGCTCAATCTCACCACAGAACACTAGTTATAGAGGTCATGGGAAGGCATGCAGGATGGATGACATTGGAAGCAGGCATGGCTGGAGGAGCTTCTTGTATCCTGCTGCCAGAAGAGGAATTTGATATTAATGATATTTGCACAATAATCAAAAACAGGCAGAAGAAAGGCAAGAATTATGCTATTATTGCAGTTGCAGAAGGAGCTGTTCCAAAAAAAGGGCAGATGGAACTGAAAACAAGCGAGAAAGATGAATTTGGTCATGTACGGCTTGGTGGAATCGGAGAAAGATTGGCAGCTGAGATTGAGAAAAGAACTAGTGTAGAATGCAGGCATGTTGTTCTCGGCCATCTCCAAAGGGCTGGTGAACCGACTGTGTTTGATCGGGTATTGGGCACAAGGCTGGGCATCAAAGCAGCAGAGATGGTCGATAAAGGGGAATTTGGAATGATGGCGTCTCTGAAAGGGACTGAAATAGTGTCAGTACCCCTGGAAAAAGCAGTAGGCAAACTGAAGACAGTTCCAAAGGGAAGATTTGATGAAGCAAAACTATTCTTCGAAAAGGGTGAATAAAAAATGGCTGGAAAAATAAGAGTGGGGATTGTGGGCTACGGTACTATCGGAAAAAGGGTTGCAGATGCAGTCAGGCTGCAGGACGACATGGAATTGGTCGGAGTTACAGTGCACAGCTATAATTACCGGATGATAGCGTGCCAGGAAAAAGGCATAGCTATGTATACATGGCCCGAATCAGAAGAACTCAATGGGCTTAATATTGCAGGAACTTTTGAAGACTTGCTCAAGAAAGTTGATGTTATTGTAGATTGCTCACCAAAGAAAGGGGGGGCTGAAAATAAGGAAAAATATTACATTCCAAATAAGATTAAGGCTATCTTCCAAGGTGGTGAAAAGCCAAAGGTTGCAGATGCAAGTTTTAATGCGCAGTCAAACTATGATGCGTGTGTCGGCAAAAATTATCTCAGGGTGGTAAGCTGCAACACCACTGGATTGTGCAGAACCTTGAATGCTATAAGGAGCAAATATGGGATAGAAGCTGTTCATGCAACCATGATAAGGAGAGGAGCTGACCCGTGGGACATACGCCATGGTCCGATCAACGCCATAGTGCCCGTATTGGAGCTGCCATCCCACCATGGACCTGATGTCAGGACAGTGCTTCCTGATGTTGAGATTTTCACAACAGCCATTTCAGTTTCAACCACTTTGATGCATCTGCATACTATCACTGTTGACTGCAAAGAGACGCCCAATGTAGATGAAGTGATCAAACTGTTCAAGAACACTACCAGGATAAGGGTTGTTGCAAATGAATCTGCAGTACGGTCAACTGCAGAGATCATGGAATTTGCAAAAGATCTGGGAAGGGACAGAGCAGACATGCCAGAAATTGTGGTATGGAAGGAAGCGATTGGAACATACAAGAACAAGTTGCTCTATATGCAGGCTATCCATCAGGAATCGGATGTTGTGTGCGAAAACATCGATGCGATCAGGGCAGTGATGGGCTTCAAGGATGGAAAAGCATCGATTGCCAAGACCAACAAAGCATTGCGGATAGACATTGGCAAGCATTCAGCTGAGTAATAAGAAAGTTTTAACCAAGAGCTGTAGATAATTTTATACTTAGCGCAAAAACTTCAGTAGGATTACTGCTTATACTTCAACTGCGTCCTCTGCAACATCCAAGAAGTAAGAACTCTGGTCTCATATTCATCCGGTGTATGGATAGCTTCATGCACATCCACCATCCGCGCCATATCACCTACCAAATCATCTCTTCTCGCCATGAAATTTTCACCGAGATATGTATAGCCTAATACGCCGCCCATCAAGGACGTAGGCATGATGTGCAAAGTCTTGTCAATTTTGTGAGTGTGATCCTGCAAAGCTTCATCCCTCTCTTTGGGATACTCACGTAAAGCATACGAGACATGCAGCCGCTCTATCTCAGTATTCTCATAGTGTATTGAAAGAGTGTAAGGCTTTTCATCTGGTTTCTCCTTCAGTTGAGAGATCGAAATTGAATACTTTGAAGTCTGAACATGTATCTCCTGGCTTTCTTCAGTTTCCCGATAGGTGACATTGACCTTTTGAGTGCTCTGGGATGGTCTTTCTACAGAAACTGAGAAAGATTTTTTCTGGGTCTGTTCCAGTTCCAAGACTGCTTTTTGGATGAAATCAAGATTATCAAGCTGAGGTATCTTTTCCTTACGTACCATCTGTTCTAGAGAACCCTCTTGCTTCGCCTTGGTGGGAGCCGGCAGAACTATATACTTTACAATGCACCGTATCTGCAACAGTTCCTCAACAATTTCTTTGATATCCATAAGAATTACTCTAATACAAAACCGCATTTCTTGCAGTAGATCTCATCGTCTCTCTTAACAAGATCCTTGCTGCCGCATTCAGGGCATTTCTTAGCCCCTTCCCCTTCAATGTCCTGGATTGATTTTTGACCGACCATATCATTCAACTCGTTTAGCCACTTCGTGCTTGCATAAAGAGCACCTAAGTATATTATAGGGCGTATTGGCCACGTTCTTCTGCTCTAATAAAGCTAATTGACCTTTTCCACAAAGGCCACATGTGCCATATTCAGGCATCCTGCAACCACCCCTTACAGTCGACATATGTAGATATTCATTTATAAAGGTTTTGTTATTTTTGTTACGGGTGCAAGGTAACCTTTTGAGAGCAGAACTACAGAGACTGAAAGAATTCCACTGCCTGCGTCATTAATCTGTGGGCTTTCTCCTTATCATCAGAGTCAACAATGATGCGGAACAGATTTCCCTCAGTCTTAGAAGCCCTGAACCACACATAGGTATGCTTGTCAATGACTACTTTAAGTCCGCCAGTACTGCCACCTGTTTCCTGCATCTTGTGCTGGCGATAATGCTTTTTCAGCTTCTCTTTGATTTCATCATTCTTAGATGGATCAAAAGGAAGAGCTTTCTTAATATTGTGGTATATGGGTAGCGCAGCTACAAGCTGCTGCAGGGTTTTCTGATTCTCTGCCAGTATCTTCAGTATGAATAGCAAGCTAAGTATCCCATCCCTGCATCGTGATGGGGGATAAATGGCACCTGCGCTGCTTCCTTCTCCACCTATCGGACTGTTGAGATCATACATTGTCTTGACAACATTTGCCTCACCAACCTCGACTTCCTTGATATCAACCTTATGCTCCGCAGCAACAGCATTGACAACCTGGGAGGTGGCATCATTAATTACGATAGTTCCTTTCTTCTGTGATATCACATCTTCAACCAGCAATGCAAGAATCTGATTTCCAGATATGGTCCCTTCCTTAGTTGCGATAGCCATCCGGTCGCCATCCAAATCAAAGGCTGCTGCAAAATTATAATTCCCTACCTCATTGGTTAGATACTCGATAGCATCACCGCTGGGGTCAATCTCCCTGGTAAAATCTCCTTCTTTACAATTAAGGCACTTTACCTTCACGTTAAGATTCTTGAGGATGTCGCGAGCTATTATTGCAGTCCCTCCTACCGGATCCAAAACAACGCTCAACCCTGCAGACCTGATGAGTCCAATTGCCTTGGAGCCAATGATCTTCAGCAAGAAATCGAAATATCTGCTCTTGATATCAACATTCATGATGTGCTTTACCCGGCCTGGTTCTGTATCTTTGTACAACAGTGTGTTAAGGAAGTCCTCTTCGCTTAAGTTCTCGATTGCATGATACCTATCGATTATTGCCTGGCTTTCCTGCAATATGCCGCCATCATCACCTAAGAATTTCAGGCCATTGAACTCGGGCTCATTATGGGATGCCGTAACTATGATGCCGCCATCAGCCTTCAGCTCCCTGACTGCAAACTCTATGCCAGGCGTAGTCATGACGCCTACATCAATGATGTCAAACAAAGAATCAAAAATAGCTTCCTTGAGCATAGTTGCTGATTCTCTCGTATCAGTCCCTACCACAATCTGAGGAGTCTTCTGCAGCTTTTCGGTTAGGTATTGATGATAGACATATGCGTATCTCCGTGCGATATTTCCGGTGAGGTCTTTTCCAAAAACACCCCGTATACCTGAAAAGGATTCTACTAATGCCATGGTCTTATTGGAATTCAACTTATTTATAAATATGTAGCCCCTTAGATTGCCAATTAATAATTACTTTATAGTAGTAACAAAATAGAAATGTTTATATATAAGTTGCTCCGGGAATTTTCTATGA
This sequence comes from Candidatus Nanoarchaeia archaeon, assembly GCA_035289425.1. Classification (GTDB taxonomy): domain Archaea; phylum Nanobdellota; class Nanobdellia; order Woesearchaeales; family DATDXC01; genus DATDXC01. The sequence continues at coordinate 53,636 of DATDXC010000074.1, read as the reverse complement.
TAAAACTAGATCCGCTGGTGGTTAGGAAAGTGCAGGAGAGATACGCCAAGTGTATCGCAAGCGATCTTTCCCATCCTGAAAGGTTTGATGGAAGAAGGTACATCGCCCCATTTGAAGTTTACCAAGGAGATTATAGGGATTTGGAAGATTTGGGCATACAAGTGATAGATCCATCTGAGATTGGCTATGGGCCTGCAAGGGCAGGGGATTGTCTTGCATTTGTGATGCATATGGTAGGTATGAGGCAGAGGTCTCAGGCGTGGCAGAGGATTGCGAAGCTCCAACCAGTGGATGCTCTTGAAGAGGCAACCATCGTGTTATACGAATCTTATTACAATGCCATTGGAAGACGCCTTCCAGAACATGTTGGCATAGTGCATGACAGAAGGATTATTTCAAAGATGGGAGGTGATGAAGATAATGCTGCCGGAGGGCCTATACTAAAACATGATTTAGGTGCAATGCCCTATGCTTTTCATCCCAAAAGCCAAGAGAGTGTAGCCAGGCTGCTGAAGCATGCGTAACAAAATTATTCCATCCTGAAACAGATACAACATAAGATTTTTATACCTGTGATACAATTATAGTTAGGTCAGGGGGTGGGATAAATGGAACAGAGTGAGGATATTCTGGAGCTGGGTGGCAGCATCAATTTTTCTGGATTTGCTGGAGTGGATCCATCCCAGATGGTTGTGATCAAGAAGATTGTAGGGAACTACACTAAAAGGCTGACAGAAATCTGCCGCAGATTTGAAAGCATTTCGGTTATCATGAAGCCAGTCCATAAGACAGAAGCATCTGAAATCTATGAGATACATGCTAAATGCATAGACAATGGAAAACCCTATGTTTCGGAGATTACAGAAAGGAATCTCTTCATAGCAGTTGATTCAGTGCTCAAGAAGATAATTAATGAGATCCAGAAGTGATATTTGTACGCATCTTTTCTTTTAAATGTACGATTTGAAGGAGTTTTAATGCGCCTACTTCTTTCTTAAGGCCCTCAACTTCATCCCTAAGCTCCTGGATGAGTTCATAGTTGTGCTGGATATTACCGACATTCTCCTCAACAATAGCAGACACATCAGTTATTTGGCCGAACTCTGACCGAATCTGCTTGATCCATGCATCGACATTATCTATGAATTGCCTTGTTTCTGTTTCCATTTTTAAAATGAGGTAGCGGCTCGCGCGTTTAGTAGGTCTCAAAAGTTTTTTTTATGATCCCTTAATGCGCAAGGCCTGCCAAACCCTACCTCTGGTTTTTGTAAATTAGTATACATATCTCTATACTAGTAGTATATAAATGTTTTGTTTTTGATATATTCTGGAGTATATATGTTAAAAAGCTACTTTTTAAAAAAGAAATTCGATTACAGCAAGTTTGCCAGATTGGTTCTATGGGAGGTATGGGTCCGTATATGATGAGTTTTTGTTTAACAAAATCTGGCGGAGTTACTAACGTTTATCCGATTAGTCTTACGTAGCACAGCTGTTTAAACGTTTATCAGTGCGTGTTGTCCGAAAATCAACAGCAATAGATTCTCAGCAATACAGTATGAGATATATACACTTTGGTGTGTATATCACTAAATTATAAAAAAGTTTTTTGTTATGATGTGAAAATAGTTTAGTTTTTGAACAGCCATGAAATAGTATCCCAATTGATCCAATAGTATATAGATTGCAGTCTCGATAAACTTAAATATATGGACTTTAGAAATTTTGACAGGGGGTGGGACTAGTGAAAATATTAATCGTAAGTTTAATTCTTTTGATAGCAATGACTCCGATAGCAGCATTCGCGTATGCTGGCGGCGGAGGGATATTCTATATATCAAGCAGGACTGGCAGTGACCAAAACATTGCCCAGCACAGCAGGTTTTCTGACGGAGATAGTTATGATTTTAATTGCGTTGATAATGGAGACTCGGTTGTAATCAGGGATGACACCATAGTCCGAGAATTTTCCCAGTGCCTACGGGATGCAGTGGTAAGGGGGTATACGATATATTTTAACCATAAAGTAAGGTTGGGATTTGTAGATGTGTATTCATTAAAGGGAAAAAATGCGCAGAACCTCGTTGACATCGAAGCGGATAAGCTTATCCGAGTTTCGGCAAACGGACAAAGCAGTTCGCTGCAGAAGGTGATAACGCCAGAAAGTATCAGTCTGGTAATTTATCTGGAATTGGATAAGGAATATTCTTGGTATTTGAGGGAGGGAAATACATGGATTGAGTTTTACCCTGATTTCAGTTATTCCAATGGTCAAAACAGGGTCTATGGGGTTACCATTGAAGAGCCGACATACATTGCGCTCATCGAAAAATGAATAAGTACGTCGGCGTGGCAATAGTTGTTTTATTTTTTCTTATTCTATCTTCTATTTCCATATCCAATTATATCGTTGATGTGAGATATAAACAAGCTTCTGGCATTAATATGCAGATGGAAGAATTGATTAACTTGACGGATGACGAGGTCCTCAAAGAAAAAATGGTTGCGCTGAATGAAGAAATAAAGTTCATCCAAGCGGTGTGTTTCAAATGATATTTGACAGCGTTGGCTGGTTTACATTCCTGATAGTATTTGCTATCCTTGCAAAATCACTCTGGTTCTTTTACTATTTTATGCTCTATGCAGTTAAGGATGTAGTGTACGCTCCCTACAATGGCAAAGTTGCCATGATCGTGCCTATTTTTAACGAAGATGAGGCAATTTTAGAACAAACCATCAAAAGAGTTAAGGCTGCCGAAGGGATTCATGAAGTGATTTATGTTAATGATGGATCAACCAATAATGCAAAAGCTATCCTTGATAGATATAATGGGGGAGATTACACAATTGTGGAATTGAAGGAAAATAGGGGTAAACGGGTGGCCCAATTTGAAGGGATGAAAAATATTAGTCCAGATATTGATGTTGTAGTATTTATGGACTCAGACACGCTGCTTCTGAGGAATTCAATCACTGAGTTAGTGAAGCCCATGAATGAGGAATCTATAGGTGGAGTCACGGCATGCATAAAAGTGGCAAATAGGGAGAAAGGCCTTCTGACCAAATCCATTGCTGCCATGTACTGGTCTGCTTCAAATATATGGCGAAAAGCGCCATCAAAGGTCGGTTATATGCAGGTGACAAACGGGCAGCTGTCCTGTTATCGGACCGAATTATTATGGAAATTAATGCCAGGGTATACCGATCAGGTTTTCATGGGTAGAAAGTGCACACTCTCAGATGACAGGTACATCACCCATTACCTGCAAACTGAATTTGGAAAAAAGATTGTATATGCGGAAAAGGCGGTTGCCTTCACCGTTGTTCCGGAAACTTTGCAGAAAGCATATAAAATGTTTTTGCGCTGGAAATTAGGGAGCATCAGAGAAGCCTTATTAATAGGGAGAAAGATCAGGAAAAAACCCCTGCTGGTGGTGGATGTGTGGGCTAATCACTTAATAGCGCTATTCCAGACGATTGTGAGAATTGCAATCTTGATCATTGCGGTAAGAAATCCGGTAATTCTGGTGTACTATTTTGGAATTATTTTGATAGTTTCGCTCATGTTCGCATTGGATATGATAGTTAAAAATATAAAAGAAGTCCCTTATCGGATCCTGTTCTCGATTTTGGATGAGGTATATTTCAGGTGGGTTTTCCTCCATGCCCTCTTTACCATAAGAAATCAGAATAATTGGGGCACACGGTAAAATTTATTATATAAAATATAAGTAATGCATTTTCTGTTATCTGCAAAACACAAACTATTTAAACAACTGATCTGAAATTTTTTTTATGGCAGAACATGAAGAGGAAGAAGTGGATGAGATGCAGGATGAGTCTGTCTACGGGGCTGAAAACAGGGCAGACCTGGTTGAGGGAGACGCAATGAGTGCAGAGGAAGAAGCCTTCATGGAAGGATATGATGCTGCTGAATCTGATGAGCCTGAGGAAGTTGTCGAGGAAGACGAATAGCCACAAGTTTTTTAAATGTATTCTAAATGATTCTCTACATGATTGCAAAAAAAGCCTCAGCGCTGCTGCCAACGAAAGAATTTGGCGACTTCATGTTGTATATGTATGAGGACGCCGAAAAAAACAATCATGTAGCATTGGTAAAGGGCGAGATCAAGAAAAATATCTTGGTCAGAGTGCACTCTGAATGCTTCACCGGAGATGTGCTTCATTCTATCAGGTGTGATTGCGGTGAACAGCTCCATGCGGCCCTGAAAGCTATCGGAAAAGAAGGAGGCATCTTGGTGTATCTCCGGCAGGAAGGAAGAGGTATTGGCCTCATAAATAAGATAAAAGCATACGCTTTGCAGGATGAGGGCTGTGATACCGTAGAAGCGAATGAAAAGCTTGGATTCAAAGCAGATCTCCGGGATTATACAATCGGAGCCCAGATACTTGCAGACTTGGGAGTCAGCTCAATGAGAGTGCTCACTAACAACCCCGCAAAGATCTCAGGATTGGAGAAATACGATCTTAAGATTACCGAAAGAGTCCCCTTGATAATTAAACCCACAGAGCATTCACGGAAATACCTGGATGCGAAACGGGATAAGTTAGGCCATATCTTTGAAAGCCAGGGTGTAATTAAATGATTCTAAAAGTGAAGCAGCTCCAGAACCTTAGCGATGTCTTTCTCATCTATGACAAATAATGTGTCAGTATATGTTGACATAGTTTCTATGATGTTGATCCCATGGCTGGCAAACAGGGAAAATAGATAGGCAACCACGCCAGGTGTATTCTCGAGCTCTGTTGAGCTTCGCAAAGTTATCTCTGCCAGTGCTTTCGTAAGCTTGATCACCTTATTCTTGAACAGTTTCTTGACATCAGCAGTGAATTCCTCGGTGGTGATAAGCGTAATGCTGTTGCTTCCTTCAATCACATGGAAGAGCTCTGCCTTGCTTTTGACAGACTTATGCAATTCAAGAATGTGGCTGAAGTATACATCCTTCTCAACAACGGCCACTATCACCTTATTCTTGACTTCAAGCTTGCTCTCCCTGAGGATGTCGAGTATCTTCATCTCCGATACTGCTTCTTTCTTTACCTTTTGATAATAGCGCCTGCAGGCAATGAGGATTGCATCAAAATTATCCTTAAGGTTAAGGGACATTTCTGCTGCAATGCGCCTTGTTAAGGCAGAATAGTTTATCAGTCCTTTTTGTACGCCGTCCTTTATGCTAGGGTGGCTTTGGATATACTCTTCAGTCAGTTTGGTTATGTTCATGTTACAATGCTCCTCACTTTTTTTAGATTATGGGATAGCCACTTGAAATTACGCTGCTCATAGGAGAATAGGCAGGAGCTCAAGGCTATCATCAGCTCATAGAGCTTTCTCCTTTCCTGAAAATCTGCAGATACCCTGCCATGCTGTAAATATCCGGACATGAATATTGCTTCCATCCTGCTGTTTCCTGAAAACATCCACCATAATGATTTGGCTAAATCGAGCTCATTATGCCCTGACATAGCCCACTCAACATCAATAACACCGCTCACTCTGCCGTGGTCCACTAAGATATGGGAATTGTGGAAGTCCTTATGGATGAGGCAGGGCTTTGTCCTTATATCAAGCAGTGACTGATGCTCCTTAAAATACATCTGAGCTTCCTGCAGCAATTTTTTGCTGACTTTCATCCGTAAGTTCCTGATCTTATGGTTGAAATCATAGATTGAGAATTCAAGCCATGAGCCAAATGATGGCTTGATGGTGCTGCCAATTATCCACCCGAATTTGGGGAATTTGATTGAATGAATCTTAGCCAAGATTGCTCCTGCTTCCTTAATCGGCTTAGATGCGCTATGCCCTAACTCACTGCCGGGGATCTTGGATAAGAGGCTGTACGCTGGCCGAGAAGCACGCAATGCATACACTTCAGGAACTTTCACATCCGTTTTTTTTGCGATCAAATTATAGATGAACCTATCTTTCTCTGCCTTCCAACCATCTTGGGGGAATAATCTTAAGATAAGTTGTTTATCTGGTTTGGATATCGTAATGTCATAGGTGTGATTAACACTTCCCTTTGGTATCCGATATATAGAAACGATGCGCGATTCGGGAAAAGCCCGTTTGACAATGCCCCCCACATTCATTTTAGCTTGATAAGTACCGATTGGTCGATCACAACCGAAGAAACATCGATGAAATCGTTTAGTTCTTTTTGCATAGTAAGATGGTAGGCCATGCTCACATGGCCCCCATGAGATGGAGCGTGCATGCTTTGTTAAGTTCGGTACTCTCAAAACATACCGCTCATGCATTTCACTGGAATAACATATATTTAAATGTTTCTTTTTAGACATTATTCCTCAAATAGGACATATTTGTCAGAAAAAGCTAATGATCAAAAGGCGATTTTTTTTCCGTATATAAACCAGGAAGCTCATCCCAATTAGGTGTTTCCACATCGTGGGATATAAAATGGGTTGATACTGACCTCAAAAGTGGCTCCAACTGCTCTTCGGTTGCGACAGCCAAACGTTTTTCCAGATATACATCTGAAGACTTACCCCGCTCTAAAGCTGTCGCAATATCCCTAAAAGCTTGCACTGCTGGATTCTGCCCATCTGCCCTATAAAGGTCCAGCGCTTCAAAAGTCTTTCTCATGAAACCGGGAAGATCGCCAGCATAAGAGACAATTAGTTGCCCATCAGGAAGTATCCCAAGTTGAAGGTGTTCCCTTCGTCCTCCTCGAGCAATCTCGAGCAATTCTGAAACTGGAATTTGAGAAAGTTGGCCGCCCTGCCTTCTATTAAATTGAGCCTCTGTCTGGTATCTTACGTAAGGCGACCCCCATAATCGTGTGGCAATATTGTTTAACTTCATACTGAACGGAAAACTCCTCCGATTTTTAAATCTTACCATTTGATTACTATCATAAAGTAGTGGAAAAAATAGTATTATTTTTGTGAAAAGTTGAAAAATAACAAAATATGTCCCATTCTGGACATTTCTGTCCAACTAGTCTCATTTAAGTCAATAGGTTTATAAATAAATGAAGGAAGATTAACTGTATGCACGCATTAAACCTAAAACCGTTTTCAGGAAAATGGATCGAGGACATCTTAAACTTAGCAATCAAACTAAAGAAAAATCCAGAGAAATACTATAGCCGCCTTAAAAATAAAATCTTAGTAATGCTGTTTGAAAAAACATCCACCAGAACAAGAACAAGCTTTGAAGCAGGCATGGCCCAACTGGGAGGGCATGCGATCTTCCTGGACTGGACCACTACCCAGCTTAAAAAAGCGAAACTCAAGGATGAGATCAAATGCATCGCCAGCTACTGTGATATTATCATGGCACGCGTATACTCTCATGATACAGTTAAGGAAATAGCAGCAAATTCAAAAGTGCCTGTCATCAACGGCCTCTGCGACAAATATCATCCCTGCCAGATCCTTGGAGATCTGCAGACCATAAAGGAGAAATTTGGAAAGCTGAAAGGATTGAAGCTAGCCTTTATAGGTGATGGTAATAATGTATGCAATTCATTGATCATCGGATGTAAAAAAGTGGGGATTAAGATATCGGTTGCATGCCCTAAGGGATTTGAGCCATTGGAAAAACCTGATGTGCTGACAACAGATCCGGCAAAAGCTGCTGAAGGTGCCGACATCGTATATGCAGACACCTGGGTTTCCATGGGCCAGGAAGCTGAAAAAGCCAAACGCATCAAGATCTTCAAAAAATATCAGGTTACAAAAAAATTATTGGGAAAAGCATTGTTCATGCACTGCCTACCAGCCTATCGTGGCTTTGAGGTTACCGATGAGGTCATTGACTCCAAACAAAGCATAGTCTTTGACCAGGCAGAGAACAGGTTGCATGCACAGAAAGCGCTTATGCTCACGCTGTTGGAAAAGAAGTAAACCCAACAACATGGCGAGGGCGAGGCAGGGGTTGTCATCTCGAAAATGCTCTGCATTTTGAAGATCTCAGAAATCTTCGATTTCGGAGACTTACGGGGTGCCGAGCAGGTCGAACGAAGTGAGACCGTCCGAAGCCATCATTGTTGTTGGGTTCTCAGACAACATGATTCAAAATGATATACAAACACCTTAAGAATAATGTAACAGCTGTTGAAGGATTTACTGCTGTAGGCAAAGCCATCGGCATCAAGAAAGGAAAGAAAGACTTCGCAATCATCTGTGCAGATAAGGTGTGCAGTGCAGCAGGCATGTTTACCCTGAATAAGGTAAAGGGAGCTCCGATAATTGTTACGCAAAAGCATATCGCAAATGGAAAAGCCCAGGCGATTGTGGTGAATTCGGGCTGCTCTAATGTGGCTACAGGCAAGAAAGGCATCATGGATGCAGTTCTCACCGCTAAGCTTGCAGCTGCAGAACTGGATATTAACCCATTCAATGTGCTGGTAGCTTCAACCGGCATTATCGGACAGCCATTGCCCATGCAGTTGATCAAGAAAGGAATTTCACACTCAAAGAAGCAGCTTAAGAAAGTGAATTCAGCAGCTGAGGCAATATTGACAACAGACCTTGTAAAGAAAGAAATTGCCATCAAGGTTGGGAATTGCACCATGGGGGCAATCGCAAAAGGCTCAGGCATGATCCATCCAAACATGGCTACCATGCTCTGCTTCATCACCACTGATGCAGATTTTTCAAGTAAAGAACTGAAGAAAATGCTCAAGCAGTCAGTCGATGAAAGCTTTAATATGGTGTCAGTGGATATGGACACTTCAACTTCAGATATGGTATTATTACTATCAACCAATGCCCAAAAGATCTCCAAAAGGCAATTCCAGGATGCCCTTACCTATGTGTGCACTGAAATAGTCAAGAAGGTTGCCGCTGATGGAGAAGGCGCCACCAAATTAGTTGAAGTTAATGTAAAGAACGCAAAGTCTAAAGCAGATGCCCGGAAGCTTGCAAAGAGCATAGTCTCTTCTAACCTGATTAAGTGTGCTTTATTCGGAAACAGCCCTAACTGGGGCCGCATAATGTGCGCAGCAGGCTACTCGGGAGCTGACTTCAACCAGAACACGCTGGACATTTACATCCAGGGCAGTTTGATCTGCAAAAATAGCTCAGGTACAAAATTTGATCCTAAGAGATTAAGCAAGCTCATCAAATCAGACAAAGTCATCATAACCCTGGATGTTAAAGGAGGAAAGGAAAAAGCCACTGCATGGGGCTGTGATCTAAGCTATGACTATGTGCAGATAAATGCAGACTACAACTAAGATGGACACTATACAAAAAAAAGCAAATACATTAAGCGAAGCATTGCCCTATATCCAAAAATATTCAGGCAAGATTTTTGTGATAAAATACGGCGGTAATGCAATGATTGACCAGGATATGAAAGAAGCAGTCATGGCAGATATTGCGTTCCTCAAACATGTGGGCATAAGCCCTATTGTGGTGCATGGGGGTGGCCCATCAATAAACAAGGAGATGCGCAAAGCCCACATCAAGCCCGTCTTCGTTAATGGGCTCCGCTATACTAACAAACAGACAATGCAGATTGTAAAGAGAGTAAGCGACCAGATCAACAAAGAGATTGTCCAACTGCTGAACAAGCAGAAATGCAAGGCAGAGAATCTTACACAAGGGCTTCTGCACACCAAGATAAAGGACAAGCATCTTGGATTAGTGGGTGAAATCACATCAGTAGACAAAAAAAAGCTGTTTGCAAAGATAGCAGCAGGCATAACCCCTATAATTAGCCCGATAGGTATATACGATGATCAGTTCACCAATATTAATGCTGATACAGTAGCTGCCAAGGTAGCCGAAGCAGTGGGCGCTGAGAAACTCACTATCCTTACCGATGTTGATGGGGTATATGAGAAAGGTAAATTGATACCCCACCTAAGCATCCAGGACGCCAAAAAGGGGATCAAGCAAGGCTTCATCAGCAAAGGTATGATACCCAAAGTATTGGCGTGCTCCAATGCAGTGCAGAAGGGAGTCAAAAAAGCCCACTTGATAAACGGAACTTCACCCCATTCAATTTTGTTGGAGTTCTTCACTGATAAAGGTATTGGCACGGAGATTGTGAAAAATGGGAATTAAGGAATTAGAGCATCAGTATATCATGCACACCTACAACCGCTTTGATGTAGTCATAACTAAAGGCAAAGGCTGCTATGTATTTGATGATAAAGGAAAGAAATACTTAGATTTCATCACGGGGATTGGCTGTGTTCCTTTAGGCCATGCAAATCCTGCTGTCTCAAAAGCTATGGCAAAGCAGGCTGCATCGCTGATGCAGGTAAGCAATCTATATTATACAAAACCCCAGGTTGAATTAGCCCAAAAACTATCGAAGATTTCCGGCTTGCAGAAATGCTTCTTTTGTAATTCTGGAACAGAAGCGAACGAAGCAGCGATCAAGCTCGCAAAAAAGATCTCCAAAAAGAAGAAATTCATTGCTTTTGAGCACAGCTTCCATGGAAGAACTACTGGCTCATTGGCTGCAACCTCAAAAATAAAATATAAGGAGCCCTTTATGCCATTAGCCCCCTTGGTTACCTTTGTCAAATACAACGATATCAGCTCATTGGAGCAAGCAATATCCAAGGAAACTGCTGCAGTGATCATAGAGCCTATCCAGGGAGAAGCGGGGATCATCATCCCAGACAAAGGATATCTAAAACAGGTAGAGAAGGTCTGCAAGAAACACAAAATACTGTTGATAGTGGATGAAGTGCAGTCAGGCAATGGTAAGACAGGAAAATTCTTTGCATATCAGCTTGAGAATGTAAAGCCTGACATTGTCACAACTGCCAAGGGCCTGGCAAATGGATTTCCCATAGGAGTCTGTATAGCACGGAAGGGCCTTGATTTCAAGCCAGGAGAGCATGCATCCACATTTGGAGGCAATAGCTTGGCATGCGCTGCTGCTATTGCAACCATTGATGAGATCATGAAACTGATGCAGAATGCCCAAAAGATGGGAAACTATCTTATGCAGCAGTTGAAAAACATAAAGAAACCAATCATAAAGAAGGTAAAAGGAAAAGGGCTTATGATTGGCATTGAACTTAAGAAGGATGTAGCAAAAAACATAACATTGAAATGCCTGAAAAAAGGATTATTGGTAAATAATGTGGCAGATGATATCCTCCGTTGCCTGCCACCGCTCACTATAACCAAAAAGGAAGCTGACACCGCTGTTAAGATACTGAAAGAGGTACTATGATACGCGCAGTAATAATCGGAGCATCAGGCATAACCGGCTATGAGCTCACCAAGATACTGGATAAGCATCCCCAGGTAGAGATAAAACTTCTCAACAGCCAGAGCTGTGACGGTAAAAAAGTCAAGGAGGTATTCCCTGAAACTGAAGGCGAGCTCAGGGAGACCATATATCACAACATGACTGATGTGGAAATCAATGGCTTGGGAGCTGATGTGGTATTCCTATGCGTTCCCCACACAGAAGCCATGAAGCATGTTCCCTGGCTGAAGCCCAAAGTAATAGACCTAAGCGCTGATTACCGCTTCAAGGATCCGGTTGAATTTGAAAAAATATACGGCGTGCAGCATCAGGACAAAAAAACAAAGGCAGTCTATGGGCTTCCGGAGATATTTAAGAATAAGATCCAAAAAGCAAAGGTCATAGCCAACCCTGGTTGCTTTGCGACAGCATGCATTCTTGCTTCCTATCCTATCCAGAAATTTGCTAAATACATAGTCTTCGACTGCAAATCAGGATTCTCAGGAGCAGGCAAAGGATCAGTATATTTCCAGGATCCCAGCATAATCCAGGACAACATCCAAGCCTATAAGCTGGCCAACCATCGCCATAAATATGAGATTGAACAGTTCATCAAGACCAAGATGAGTTTTACCCCGCACGTGATCAATACTTACCAAGGGATTCTCTGCACTGCACATGTGCTGCTTAAGAAACATCTGGAGCCAGAACAGGTGAAGAACATATTCAAGAGCCAGTATCATAATTGTCCATTCGTGGAAGTCATAGACCAAATTCCTGATCTGCATGATGTGCAGAAGACAAACAAATGCGTAATCGGCGGCTTTGAGATGGATGAGAACAATCAGATTGTGATAGTCTCAGCTATAGACAACCTCATCAAGGGAGCAGTCGGCCAGGCAGTGCAGAACATGAATCTCATGTTCGGGCTCAAGGAAGTAGAAGGGCTCAAGTGATGTCCAAAATAGGACAAATTTGTCCATACTGTCTTCTTTGAGTCAATAAGTTTATAAATTAGGATAATAATCAATTGCGCAGTAATATTCAATCTTAACAAAATTTCCGTGGAACGGAAATTTTGGGATTTGCAATACACAGCGCAAATACGGCTTTTTGCCGGGAGGCAAAAAGCGCAGTATATTGATTAAAGTTTAGAAAAAAGCAATTTTATTCAAAATGCAAAAACAAAAAGTGATCTTAGCGTACTCAGGCGGCCTAGATACATCCGTAATCCTAAAGTGGCTTATTGATAAAGGCTATGAGGTAGTTTGCTTCTTAGCAGACCTCGGCCAGAAAGAAGATTTTGATGCAGCAAAGAAGAAAGCTCTCTCCTTAGGCGCATCTAAGGTCTACATAGAAGACGTTAAGAAAGAATTTGTTACTGATTTTATTTTCCCTGCGCTCAAAGGAAACGCTATTTACGAAGGAAAATACCTGTTGGGAACATCATTGGCGAGACCTTTAATAGCAAAAAAGCAGGTTGAGATTGCAAAGAAAGAGAAAACAAACATTGTAGCGCATGGTGCAACAGGCAAAGGCAATGACCAGGTAAGGTTTGAGATGACCTATTACACACTAATGCCTGATGTAAAAATAATCAGCCCCTGGAAGGATGACTCATTCCTGAAACAGTTCAAAGGCCGTCAGGATATGATTGAGTATGCCAAAGAAAAAGGTATTCCTATCCAGGTTACTAAGAAGGCCCCTTATAGCTCTGACGCCAACATCATGCACATCAGCTATGAAGCAGGTGTCCTGGAAGACCCGCTGTATACATTACCTGAAGAGGCATTTCAATTGACAGTAAGCCCTGAGACAGCGCCTGATAAGCCTACTTTGATATCAATCGAATTCAAGAAAGGAATTCCGATTAAGGTAACAAACGAAAAGAAATCTGAAACAGATCCACTAAAATTATTCTCTTATCTGAATAAGGTTGCCGGAGAAAATGGAATAGGAAGAATTGATATAGTAGAAGACCGCTTTGTCGGCATGAAATCTCGGGGGGTATATGAAACACCGGCCGGAACAGTATTACGAATAGCGCATTTAGACATAGAAGGCATGACCATGGACAGGGAAGTGATGCAGATCCGTGATTCATTGACACCTAAATTGTCATCATTGATCTACAATGGATTCTGGTACTCTCCTGAGATGGAGCTGTTGCAGACCATGATAAACAAATCTCAGGAAAATGTCTCTGGAAAAGTGTATCTAAAGCTGTACAAAGGAAATGTCAATGCTATAGGTAGAGAGAGCCCTTCCAGCTTGTATAATGCTAAGATAGCTTCGATGGATGAACACGGCGGCTATAATCAGATGGATGCAATCGGCTTTATCAAATTGAATGCTCTACGACTGAAAGCATGGGCAAATAGGAAGAAATAAAAAATATAATTTTTTATTTTTTCTAAAATTAAACGCTCTGAAATCAACTTCTAGTACTATTAATAAAATTTTCTACTTCTGTCGTTATCTCGCTGCTCGTTAGATTTGTCATTTCTAAAACATAAACAACAGGAGTTATATTAAACATATTTGTGTAACTTTCTCCAGTAGTTATATAATTTATTGCCCATCTTTGGCTTCCCTTAACAGCTACCTTATCAAAAGTTCCTATGTCTTGGTTATTCAGCTTATTTCTTAAATAGATCTGTTTGTCAGTATAGACTGCTGGAGATATTAACGCATTATTGATTCCTGTCTCTATTGCTGTCCTTCCTTCTGCCTCATTTGCCGATATAGGGGGAAGTGCTGTTAAGCTTACGCTATGGTTCATCAAATAAGGGCTTACAGAAGTATCATTAGTATGAAGATTAGCTTTAAACTGCATGAACTTACCACTTGCAGAAGTTGTGATAGGAATTCCATCTGATACTGTTGTTGCAGAACTCCAGTTAGCCTCTCCGCCATTCCATTCAATATGATAGCTTCCTAAGTTGTATAATTCAGCAACTTCTGCTGCTGAAAGAGAACGATTATATATGCGGATTTCATCCAGCTTTCCATCTAAATATCTTACTCCCCAGCCACCCCTACCCAAAACAACGTTATCCCAATCATCTAAAGTTGAAGCTGATGTGGCTGCAGGGTCAGGATTTATTTGGATATTATTTTTAAACACATTTATTGAACCGTTGGCATACTGGTTAATGACTAGATGGTACCAATTTCCTACAATATATTCGCCAGTTTCGGTTGCATTTGAATACCATCTGTCTCCACATGTAAATCCCATATCAGTTCCGCCGCTTTGGTATATCTGCAGCGTATACGAACCACAATTTTCTTGATTAACATAACCATTAAAATTTACTGGCGTCATCGGATTGCCACCACTGTCTGAATTAAAATTGATCCATAAAGATATAGAAAGGTTTCTTGTTTTTGGCGCTATATTCCCTAAGTTAAGCTGGTTGTTATTGAAAGTATAATCGCTGCCTACTGTCCCATTTGGAGTCAATAGTGGGCAAGATGAGCAAGTTCCATTATGTCTTCCAGTTGAATCTACAAAGAAAGTTGCATTTTCTCCAATGCTTGGATCATCATTCAATCCCCATAGGCTGATTAAGCCTATATCAGAGATATTATAGCTGTCTGCTGTCCTTGTCTGCAGTGTTATATTATTTCCTCCAGAAGCGTTATTACCTAATGTAATGCCCCAATAGCTTGATGTTCCGTTATAATACACATAGTATCTAAAGTCTCCATGTAGATTTGCTCCGGATAATCTTATGCCATTAGCAGTTGCTTCTGTTTGATTATAAAACCCGGATGTTGAAGTTGAGTATCTTAATTCAAACTCAGGGTCTAAATTAGTTATAGCTCCATAAAAGCTGACCATATTTCCTATTACGCAATGATTATCACCACATGTTCCATTTATTTGAGTTATTGCGCTTTTTGTTATGTTGTTCTTCCCTATGAATTTGTCAAAGCTTATCTGATAATAGCTGCAGTCTGCGTAATATTGATTTTTTTGTTCGCATTCTGCTTCTGACTTCAATCTGTTAACCAGATAATGAAACTCGCCAAATGACTTTAAAGATTTGGGTTCTGGGTAAAATGAATTTCCATCTATAACCCAATCAAACATTGTAGAATTATATATCATATCTTGCGATGTGTAGGGAGTTACATCAATCCCCTTATAGGATATTTTATCACTTGTTGATTGGATAGTTTCTTGTGATAATGCAATACCAGCTAACAGTACAGACATTACTGCGCACAAAATTATTTTTTTATTCATTGAAAACACCCCCTTATTGCCTTAAATGATGATGCTTATGTTCGCTGAATCCTGCAAACTGCCATTTATGGCAGTAGCATTAGGATAATAAGTTCCTACAGTCGAGTAATTATATTCAACATAAACAAAAATGCTTTCATCTGGTTGCAATGTTAAGTTTATTGTGCTGTTTATTACATAATTATCATCGGTGTCAAAAATCCATGAAACATCAGTTAAAGGATTTGCTAAATAATTAGTTATTGAAAATTCAAATATGGCATTGGTTGAAGTTTTATTCAACAATGCCAGATTATTTAGCTCAATATCTTCTACGTCTATAATGATGATTTTTGAATCCTGGCTATTGCCTTTTGTTGCTGTGGCATTTACAGTATATTCTTTTGTTTGAGTGTAGTTGTATTGGACAATAACAGAAATGCTCTCATTCTGAGCCAATGTTAAAGTATAATCAGAAGTGATGTTTTCTTCCCCAGTATACAACACCCAGCTGATATTCCTTATTGTTTTGGTGTCGTTGTTTTTTATAAAAAATTCAAATATCTTTAATGTCCCATCAGAATAAAGCTCAGTTAGGTTGTAAACATAAATCCTGGATAAAACATCTGTTCCGATGCCCTGCCAAGTCAAAACTGGATAGTCTGAATCTATTTCACTCCAAGTTTCAAAGAAATCCCAGTAGCTCATCGGCTCTTCATAATTGACATCTCCAGTAAAATAATCAATCTGGCTTTCGGAAGTGCATCCGCTGTTTCCACCGGAATAGCAATCAGAAGGATTTTCTGAGTTATTATACCAATAACCATTTATGATTGTTCCTCCGTGAGATCCTGTAAGTCCGCCAATTGAAGCTGCCCCAGTCACATTACCTGTTGAAAATGAGTTTCTTACAACCCCTCCCTGCAAATCACCGATTAAGCCACCGACATTAGCATTGCCGTTGACATTTCCAGTGGCATATGAATTATTGATCTGCGAGGTGCTTACTCCAACAAGGCCGCCAACCTGGTTTGATCCGTTGATTCTGCCTGTTGCATATGAGTCAGATATAGAAGATTCAAAAGCCAAGCCTGCTAATCCCCCTACTCCAGAGTCTGTAAGGTTCACTGTTACAGTGGAATACGATTCTAGGATAGTGCTGTAATCAAGGCTACCGACCAAGCCGCCTGCTGCAAGGCTCGGGCTTCGGATATATCCAGATGATGCAGACTGGATAATTGTACTGTAATATGCATAACCAGTGATACCGCCTGTATACCTTCCATTATTGAAGAAGGTAGCATTAACCACAACTCCTATAACCGTGCTATTGTGTATGTATCCTGCCAAGCCGCCCAATGCTGCATTTACATCCATGGTTGAATTGAATACACCACTAACTCTTGAATAGTTGATGCTTCCTTTCAGGATGTAACCAGTTATCCCTCCTACAAAGCTATGGCCTGTAATGTTTGCTTCAGTCAGGTTAAGGCCTATAATTGCGCCTTCATCGATACTGCCAAATAATCCAACATAGTCTGTCGCAGGCCTTTGTATGAACAGTTTACTTATGGTGTTGTTGTTTCCTTGTAGCGTTCCAGTGAATGAAACTGATTCATTGCCAACCGGCTTGAAACCAAGGTATTGGCTTCCATCCCAGTTCCATGTTGATGTTTCAGAACAGTTTATATTATTGCTTAATGCATAATTGCCTGATAAGTCCATGCTCATATTCTGCAGCTGTGTGCAGCTGGTTATCATGCATGGATCTGCTACTGTGTTAGATCCAGCCATGCCTGCATAACACAGGTCAGTAGTTATTCTTAGTTGCAGGTATCTGTTAGAGCCATTGACATCTGTTGCGTATGAAGAATCTGTTTTCATATTTATTTCACTGCTGTTTTGAAGTGTGTAACTGCTGTCATATCCATAATCTGTGAGATAAGCAAAACCAAACTCTGGAGAAATAAACCATGAAAGGTTTAAAGTTCCAGATTCATGATTAGAAGTTAGATAAGTTAGATTTATTGTTCTTGAAATGGATGTATTACTCCATGTGTCAACAGACAGCTTTGTGCTTCCATTAGTTGAGTAAAACTGAGAATAATTATCAGGCAAATCATAAACAACAATATCATATCCGTCATTATAAGCAGAATTTGCATTTGCATTAGTTCTTGCAATAAAATCTGCATTATAATCATTAAGCTTGGCGTTTATGGTTAATTGCAATTCAGCGTAAGCTATAGGGGAAATTATTGCTAATAGCAAAAAGATTATCATAAATCTAGTTACTCCTCTTTTTATTCCCCTCATTTTTTACCTCTTTTGTTTTTAATAAATTGATTTTAACGTACAAACGGAACAAAACCCTCACTTCTAAATAAAGCGTCTTTTTTTTCCCGATATCTTGGCAAAGATTTGTAAAAAGGTTGTTTTTCTTGTTTTAAATTTGGGGCATTAATCCCAATTGGGTTGTCACTTGGTATGTTAGTTGGTTGGTTTGTTACTTCTGCAATTAACCTATAAAATTGGCTATCTGAATTTGTCGGAACATGAACAACAAACTGGTTTGCTGCAAAACCCTGACCGAAATTAGGCATCAATCCAAAATTAGTAACAACAGAATTTGTAAAATAAATGTTACCAGCATACTCTATACTAATAAAAGATTCTGGAGATACTTTGGCATCTATTATCGCAGTACTGCTATCAACTCTTAATCTATTTATCTCTGGCCGCCTTAAAATTCCAGAAACAACATAAATAATATTATTGCTACCCATTTGTGTTATGTCCCGCCCCATAAACACAGCTTTAGTTCCGTCTGGACCCCATTTGGGGACTGCAGGAATACTATTAGTTGAATTTCTAACTATCTGGGTAATATTGCTTCCATTATGGTCTATCACACAGATAAACCCATTGGTATCATTAAAAATAATCTTGTCTTTTCTATAGTCCCAATTAGGAAGAGAACCTTCAACTAAAAGTTGTTCATTGCCCGTTAACAGATTAAGGTTATAAATAAAAGAATGAATTGGTGTTGTATTGTCTAACCATCGTGCATATGTTAGATTGGTACCATCAGAAGACCATGATGGATTATTCCCCATTACAACATATTCTGAGTTTGAAGTTTTTAAATTAAAAAAATAGATAGCACTGCTCATATCCAAAGATATAGCATATGCAATTTTATTACCATCATGAGACCATGAGGGAGAGTATAACCTACCCACCACCAATAACGTAATGTTATCTCCATTAGCTGAGTCCATAGTGTAAAGGCCACCGTTAGTTAGAGAATTCGTTGGTTGTCGCGTATATGCTATTTTTTGCCCATCTGGAGAAAAAACAGGAGAATATTCGTTAAACTCATCCGTGTGAGTTAACCTTCTTTGATTATTACCATTGGCATCCATTACGTATATCTCACTATTCCCATCTCTACTCGATGCAAAAACGATATTATCTCCATCAGGACTATATGCGGGAGACCAATTAGCACATCCGTTTTGGGTTAATTGCGTAACAGTATACGCATTTGCTTCTCTGCCAGCTGTTAAAGTTGCTGCTAATATGCCTGCCAAAATCATTTCCAAACCACCTTTCCTTTGCTTGAACACCATTTTGTTATTTTAAAACTAATTTTTTTTATTGATATCATCTAACTCCTCTTTTTTATTCAATTTTAACGAACTAATGCTTTTTGCTTATACAATTGATTTTTTCTTGGCCCATATCTATCTAATTTTTTATAAAATGGTTGAGTTACTTCTTGTTCTAAATTTGTTGTATATCCTCCTTCTGGTACACCCTGTTTTCTTGATAATAATCGATATAATCTTTTAAGCGAGGCTACAGGAACATTACTTATCACAATTGATTGTCCATTTGCTAATGTTTCATCTGTTACAGGAATATGTACTTCATTATTTGTTACTACAATAGAATTTGTCCAGTCATTTGTTAAATCATCTAGATAAGCAACATTGTGCCTAACCCATGTTCCTGCTTGACCTTTGGTTTGCAGATTAACTGTTCCGTTTGTATCTTTTGTAATCCCAATTATGTAAACATTAGTATCTGCTGGACCAATATTGACTTTAACAGTTGCAACAACTTGGTGGTTTGCGTAACCTGAGATTGTGTTTGTAAAATGGTATATAGCGTATAGTTTACCATTTATGTTAGTCCCATGTGCGATATCATAACGTATGTCTCTTGTTTTTCTTTCACCCATAATCGTTTCGGATTCCATAGTAATTACTCTACTAGTACTATATTCTTGTAGATAATTAACCGACAGGTGGAGATTAGCGTTGCCTGTATATCCATTAATTGTGATATTAAGTAAAACCGATATTGGTGTTGATGAAGGGATACCGATTACGGACCAACCATTAGTGTCTCTTATTAACGTATTTGGTTCTGGTGTTGGTGGTGATTCTGAACTATGAGAGTCGTCATCTATTATAACTTGGCTACCAATGGGAGTTTCATCACACCAAGGGACAATTTCTATTTTTCCAGCATGGCATCTATTGCGATAAGCTATGCTTCCTATATAAACACTTAATGCAGCCAGCAGTGCTTTACTGAATTTATTTCTTATCATTTTTATCACTTGGAAGTAGTTTATACTTATAAATATTCCCATTTAATTCTGCCTCAAAAGTTGGATATTATCTTTTTTGGCATCAATCACAAAGCCTTCCCATGGTTTCAGTTCTTCTTTATTATCTGGCATTATCATCCAACGTACATTTCCTGTTGGTGGATTAGTTTCCCAATATTGTATTCTTTGATCTATCCACCCGGTATTATTAGCATCACTTATATTCAATTCCAAACAATCCACACCAACCACCATTCCTTCTGTGCAATTCGTGAACATCAAATTTTTCCATTCATAAGATTCATTAGTAAATGATCCACCAACATTTTTTATAGTCAAATTACCAGGGACATTTGCTTGAACCCAATAGCCTGTTTTGTTTTTCAGATTATTAACTTGCAATGGGGTGTGCAAATATTTCTTATATGATGGATTGTTATCATAAAATGTCAATTCACTTTTAATGTCTCCATCTGTTACTGCTTCATCCCATGTCTTCTCGTTTCCGCCTGCTGGTGTGAAGCTAATTGACGAAGTATTTAGTTCTGTATCTGATGAATAACCTATTAGATTCCTACCATCTCCTGAAGAAGATAAGGATATGTTCCTATCAGTATTATTGTCTTTATTTTCTAAAGTAATCGCAAACATATTCCATCCAGAATATAATGTTACATTGCTGGAATCTCGCACGTATTTGCCCACAGAATAATTTCCATCAAAATTATCTACTTGGAAATTAACTGTGCTTCCACTAAATGTACCAGATTTTTCACAATCAGTACACTCAGTATTATTCCTGAGGGGCTTTCTTAAAATTGCGGGGTAGCTACCATCATAAGTAAGTCCATGTAAACTAATATTAACCGATGAATTCATATTTCCAACAAAGAATTGTGGATTCAAGTATATGGAATTATTTAATATACTAATGTTAGTATTGGAGAACTGCCACCAAATGCCCTCTTCATAGATAACAAATGTTGATTGAGGAGAAACCTGGTTCACAAAACCTGCTGGGCTATTCCACCTCCAACCCATATACGTGTTCCAATCTCCATCATAAGCGTTTTGGAAGCCATAATAGCCGCCGCTTGCATATGAGAAACTACTTATTGATGTTTTACCTATTTGTTGCCAGACAAAACCATCGTAACAATAAGGTTGGGATATTGCATGACCTGCCCCATCGTTAGATATACTCGATATTTTTAGTACAATTTTATCCGCAAGGTAGTCCCAACACTGTGGGGGAACCGAAATCTTGTAGGGTTGTAGTGTACCATGTTTCACTTCCCACTCGGAACCTACGGACCCAAGAGGTTTGGTATAGTTTACATAAAAATATAAACTTTGTGCGCTGACATCGTTCGGATCTTCTTGATATTTATGGAAAATTAGATTGCCTTTGGTGGTTAAGTTCTGCAAGAAACTCTGATTAATCCATTCAATTGACCCAAATGTGTTGTTAAAGATCAGCTGATTTTTGTAGCTGAGAGAAGAAAGGTCTTGAATTTCCCAATCTGTATTGCTAAATAAGTTGTTGTTAAGTATTAGATTATCTCCGGAAGTGCTATCAATCAAAATTCCATTTTTGAAACCTGAAATCACCCCTTCCTTAATAATAGAGTTGTTATAACCGCTAATAGTTATCCCATTCCCCGAACCGTCTCCAGTAATGTTGAATCTCACAAAATCCAAAGTAATGTTTCTTGTAGTTATATTAAAACAGTTTCCAGAAATCATAATATCATTTTGCAGGGTATATGTAACGTTTTCGAGCATCAACCTCCCACACTTAGTTACTTTTGTTGAGTCATAATAATCACCCAATCCAAAACCAACTAACGAAGGGAAATTATCTTCACGTTCCTCCCAAATCTCAAAAAATTGCCAGCTTTTCATTGGCTCTCGATGAGAGTATACATCACCTTTAAAGTGCTCTAAATCGCTTTGAACCACATTACATTCAGTATTGCCCCCACTATAACAATCATTAGGATTGTCTGAATGATTATTCCAATAAGAGTTTGTTATGGTACCTCCATTATAGCCAATAATACCGCCAATAGATGAAACTCCCGATACATCATTTGATGCAAAAGAATTAGAAATATTTCCCACAAAAAATCCTACCAAGCCGCCCACATTTCCATATCCACTGACTGGGCCAACAGCGTATGATGAATTGATTATATTTACACCAACGCCAGCGATGCCACCACTACCTTGTCCTGTTGCTGTAAGGCTGACATTTGCGTATGTATTTTTTATAGTGCCATGATTTCTTCCAACCATGCCCCCAACATCATCATCTCCTGAAACACTTCCAGTAGCATACACCTCACCTACAATACCTTGTTGGTGCCCTACAATAGTGCCAACAATATCATTGCCTGTTATGTTTACATCCTCAAGACCAAGATTGGAAACATTGAAATTAGGACCAGTATATCCAAATAAGCCTATATAATTTTCAGCTGGCCTGTTGATATGCAGGCCATGGATTATATGATTCTGTCCATTCAATGTGCCATTAAACATATTATTGTATGCATCTCCGATTGGGCCAAATCCGGCTCCTGTCGCAGTATCTGAGCAATTAATATCATTTTCCAATGTATATGACTCATTCATATGTTGGTTCATGCATTGGAGCATTTCGCAACTATTTATTTTTGTATAATCTATTATAAAATTCCTCATACTGGTACTGTTCTTTCCATCGGCAAAATTACACCATATGTTTGTCAAATAGGAACCCAAACTAAAGTTTTGGTAAGGAATTGACCAATTAAAGTTATAAGTGTCAACGCTAGTCATAGTATGGTTCTTTTTTCCGTTGCCTAAGTCAACTTCCACCTTACAAACGACCGCTGGTTGCACCAATGTTACATTAAAGCTTAAACCATCATCACAAGAAAGACTAAAGGTTTGGTCGGGTCGTGGAGAAGTTATACTCACAAAATTTAATGTCATGTTGACTGCTTCTAACACATCTATTCTTGAAAGGTTGTAGTCAGGAACACCCACAATTTTTGCGGTCTGATTCAATATATATGCTACATCCTTCACGTTTAATGTAGGATTTACACTAAGTAATAAAGCGACCGTACCAGATACAATTGGCGTAGCCATGGAAGTTCCGGTGAGAGACTGGAACCCCCCACCAATCCAAGTGCTATATATGTCATCTCCAGGAGCAGCAAGATCGACCCAGCTACCGTAAGTAGAGTACGAAGCCTTTTCACCTTCTTTGTTTGTAGCAGCCACGGAGAGCACATTTTTGTACGCTGCTGGATATACTGAATTATTGTTTCCATTATTTCCAGCAGCTGCAACCAAGATGACTCCTTTGTTCACAGCGTAATCTATAGCATCTTCTTCTAATAAAGATTCTGATCCTCCGAAACTCATGCTAATGATATCTGCCCCATTATCAGCAGCATAAATTATGGCTCTCGCAACATCGTCTGTGTTCAAAACAGCATAATATCCGAATTGGATAGCGTCAAAAATTTCATACCCTGCTTTAAGGGGCAAAATAGTACAATTATAACAAACGCCAGATATACCAAAACTATTGTTGGTTACAGCACCGGCTATTCCCGCCACATGAGTGCCATGCCCATCAATATCGTTTAAAGAATTGTCTGGTTCGGTGCAATCATCAGTACAAACCTGATAAAGGCCACTTCCATCATAACTTACAAAATCCCACCCCATTATATCATCTATAAATCCATTGTTATCATTGTCCAAACCATCATTGGGAGTTTCATTGGTGTTGTTCCATATATTATTTTTTAAGTCCTGATGTGATGGATCTATCCCACTATCTATTATTGCAATCACTATGTTAGAATCACCTTTTGTAAGATTCCATGCCTCGCTTATGTTCGTTGTGTTAAGTAAAGCCCATTGATTTGGAAAGAATAATGGATCATTAGGCCAGACAGTTTGCTTAATCCTAATAACTGGTGCAGCATACACCACATTTGTATCATTCTCAAATGCCAAGACAGCATCTGAGATGTTTACTGTATCGGATACATTTAGTTTGTAAATTTCCTTCAAGGCATTATCCTGTTCTGGGAATACCTTTTCGATATATGTAACACCAAAGTTTATAATTAATTGATTAATGGAATCTGGGATAATTGTTAAGTTTTGTATAGGTAGTGCAGTTTTGTTTTCGGGCATAAGTACCACCCCTGATTCAAATTTTACAATAAACATTCCATCTATAATCTCCTGCCATCCTTCACCAATGGAATAATTACTCCATCCAGTTACATTAAATACCACATTACTATCAGTTAAATTGGTTAATGCATGGCAATCTGTACAGACTTTGTCATCTCTAAGCACGGCGGGAAGTATAAACCCCCTAAGACCAATTTTGGTAAGTGTTATATTTGCGCTTGAATTAATTAAACCAAAAAATTCTATTGAATTGAAGTAAGCAGAGTTATTTCCTATCCCGATATTTCCAGGTAACGTTAAATCTCCTTCTGTTGTTAAATTTTGTAAGAACATCTCATTAACCCATCTTATCTCCCCAAAGCTGTTATTATAAACGAGATAGTTCTTAGTTGAGATGTTGCCTTCATCAAATATTTCTTCATTTATATTTTCATATATATTATTGTTTAGAAGCAAGTTATTATCAGAATAAGACGAAATATAAACGCCATTCTCAAAATTGTAGATATTGCCGTTTTTGATAGTTGAGCCAGAACTATCAATATAAACACCATAGCCGGTTCCATTTCCAATTATAGTATATCCATTTAAATCAAGGGTTATATCATTTGAATTTACCACAAAGCATGTTCCATTTGCAGTTACATTATTCTGTAAAGTATACTCTGTGCTTGCCTGGGTTAAATTTGCACAGTCTATGATGTTTGTTGTATCATTAAAACCTGTCAAAGGCAGATAATCCGTGTTATTTGAGCAATTAACCCCCGATGTACATGGAACATTATTTTCAACATCATAAGGATCATCACAAAAACCATCTGAATTGATATCATCACAAACTTGTGAATAGCCTGTACCATTCGGATAAGCCCAATAATTGCCGCCAAGATAAGACCCACCAATAATATTTACCACAGATTGGTTTGATGTGTTCCAGTTATTTGTAGTTGAAGCACCAAATTCAATATTTAGGGTATTATTAAGAAGATTATTACTAATCGCCCAATCCTGAGAAAATACACCAAATGAAATGCCTTGGTCATTATCTTGGAATACATTACCCATAATATCATTATCATTGGAAAAAGTAGAGACTATGCCATTCTCACTTGATGATATATCTGAGCTTATTAGGGATATATTATTTGATTGATAGAACCTAATAGAGGTTATATTCTCAACTGTGATATTTGAAAGCGATACATTATTCGTGGCAGTTATTATTATCCCTTTTGTCCTGTTCCCACTTGAGATTATATTGCTTAATGTTGAATTGTCCGCACCACAAAGTACAATATCAGAAAAATTATTGTTGTAATCCTGAATGTTTATTGTTTCATTATAGTATAATACGAGTTTATTTTCTGCCCCATAAACATTTATCAATCTGTTGTCACAATTTGATTTATAATTTGCTATCATAAACATGCTAACCTTACTTCCATCTATGGTTATATTCTCAAAAATATTACTATGTGAATCCCAGACCCTCAAACCATAAAAAGGATTTGAACTTATGGTTAAATTAATAAAATTATTTTGAGAAATTCCGTTGTTTGAACCTTCGCTTTGTACAGCAGCGCTATCCCAATCAGTCACTTTACAATTTTTAACAGTGACGTTAGTAATTTCAGACGAATTTCTTAAAATACTTACACCAAAATCAGCGACATCATTTCCATCAATAGTATGCCCTTGGCAATCTAAGGTTATATTATTGGATGTAATGTCCATGCAGTTTGATGCAGTCGAGTTTATTATGTCCTGCGTCAGTGTGTACACCGCACCAGGAGCATTCAGAATAGTGCAGGATGAAATGGAAAGCTGATTTGAGGATTGGGTTACATTTAGATATGGAGCATCACCAGATTCATATGATGATAAGTAAAGTCTATTTGACAATGATGGATCAATTGGTGAATTTTCGACATCATGGCCTTCTCTAATAGCAAGCGGAGTTATCCCTGTTTTGCTTATATTAGCCAATCCGGCAGCATTTAAATCCCAGCAAGTCCAACTGCCTGCACTCATGGTTCCAAAATCAATCCTATTGCTCAATTCAGAAGGATTGTTGATAGCATCTCCACATTGATCAAAATCTCCAGCAATTAGATTAGTGAAGCTAGATTGCTTGCTTTCCACCAAAACAAGATAATCATACCCATCATTATCCTGGTCCCTAACCAATGTTACCTTTGCACAAAACTTTGCAGAAGAAATTGAGGCTGAATCATCTAACCCGGAGGTATTTATTGGTGCAAATCCCCTTAGTATCCAAGTGTAATCACCTGTGTAGACATTACCGTCATCACCAATTCTTAACTCAGAGCTGGACTTAGTGACAAATGCTCCGGGGGAATTATGGA
The DNA here is from genome assembly GCA_035289425.1 of Candidatus Nanoarchaeia archaeon. Lineage (GTDB taxonomy): Archaea > Nanobdellota > Nanobdellia > Woesearchaeales > DATDXC01 > DATDXC01. The sequence goes on along the minus strand of DATDXC010000074.1, from coordinate 27,003 downwards.
CATCAGCCCATAAAGTATAATAATCATAATCATAGCCTTCTCCTAAAGATGTATCATTTCCCTCAATAATCTGAAATGTAGTAGAATTATCGCCCCATTTAATCTCTTGTGTAAGAATGCTTTCTGCAGTATCGCTCAAATCAATAATCTCCCTTTGTTTTTCTCCTTTATTCTTTATATTTATCTTTTTATCTTTGTTTTTTTCGTTGCCATTGTTATCTTTTGGTCTTTTTGTTTTATCCTCTTTATCATAAACTTTTAGTTCAATATCTTTATTTTTATGTTTATCATCACCAATATCTAAATCTAAAGTGATAGAAGTCCAGTTAAAGTCTATAACTTCAGCAGGCCATTCAGGGTCTTCATTCTTAACAACTTTAAAATAATTTTTTAAGCTTCTTGCTTCTTTTACATCTTTCCATTTACCATCTTCTTTGACAAATTTTATCCCAACATATATGGTCTTATCGCAGGTTTGCTTGGTTATAGCATTATTCCTGCAAACCTCGCCATAACCGCCTAAGCAATAGACAGTTCCGTTTTCAGAAGTATCCCAATCCATGCATTCTTCTCTGCAAATTTCAGTGATTTCTTCAACAGGATGACAAACAGTTTCAGTATTTGCTGTTCTTGTTATAGAATGATCATCTATTTGAACTTCATTTACATTGATTTCTGTTTCATTATCTTTAATATTAATCAAAGTAAAATTATAGCTTGGCTTTATCGAAATTGTTCTTTGATCATTAACTCTTTCTTTTCCTTCAAATGTTATATTAACCAGATGACTGCCAAATTCTAATTCAGAGGTGTTCAATAAAAAGATAATATTTCCTGTTAAATCTGTCATTCCTGTTTCAACTAAACTGCCATTTGAATATAGTTTTACTGTCTCTAGTGGCATAGGTGAATCATTGGCGTAGCTTAATTTAGCTTGTATGTTTACTATTGCGCCTTTCACTGCATTAATCTGGTCAACAATCAATTCAGTTATTTTTGTAAAGATAGTTACTGTTTTCTCAATAAAATCTGCCTTCAATGAAGACCATTCGCTATAAGCAACATCTTCATACGGATTTTCAAAGCTTAAGTTATAATCGACATAAACAACTTGCGCAGATATAGTATTATTGTAAGTTGCCCCATACAACCCATAATTAGAGTAAAAGACTTCATTCCAGCTATCTCTTGTTGGAGTCAATCCGATAAAACCGCAGCATTGCCCATAGCCATAGCACGCTATTGTTGATTCGTCTGTTTCTAAGCTGGTGGTTTTCCAGCTTGTGCATAATTTCTCTTCATTAACATTCCAGTTAAAAGATGTTTTATTGACAGAAAAATCAATTATATCATCAGTATAGGCAGTGCCATCATCATCTTCGTCAAAAGGCGTTCCTTTCTCATACGATAAATCTATTGATATAATCTTCTCAGTTTTGTTTGTTTCTTCGGTTGAGATCGTTTCATCAGCAGTTTCATTGACGAAAGAATAAGTTTCGTTAGCAGAAACGGATAACAGAACAACTAATAAGAAAATAAAACATACAAGCACAAAACTGTACTTACACGTTATCAACACCCCCTAATCATTTAATAAAACGCTGATTTATTTAAAACTTTGTTGTCATTTAAGAATAGCTCAAAATATTTACGGATAGAAAAAAGAAGAATTAAATCAAAAACCACATATTAGCGATGAGTGGAATATTGTTGTTTTACAGTACAAATCTCTCTTTAAATGCCTTCAGCATTCCATTTGGAACCAGATACCCTTGAACGTCAGTATGCGTAGCGGCAAACTGTTCTTGTATTAATCGATATGTTTCTTTTGCTTCTCTGACTAGTCGGCTTACATCTTTTGTATCTTTTGGTTCTGGAGTTAGTTGCATAACTCTAGTTCTTTCAGCTGTCGGAACTAGCCAATCTCGGTAAACATCGCAATAAAGATCTGGGTGAGGTGATTTTTTTGTTGTTTCTTGTCCATCTCTAACTCTAAGATCTTTTGCTACATTTTCAGCAGTTGGCATTCCATGTGCATTATCATATAAGGAGTTAAAGTGAACAACCCAAGCAGGCCAGACCACTTCTGTCCCATATTCTCTGAGGTTATAATCCCGTCTTTGTTTTGGTCCACCTGCGCCAACCGCTACATGCCCAATATCCATATGAGCATACACTTGACAACGGCTATTTGCTTGTATTATTGAATGCATCCTATTCATCTGATCAACACCAACTGGGGCCATACCGTAATGTTGATACATCAACTCAGTAGTGTTTGATATTCCAAATCGATTTTTGTTTAGTCGAATTGCCATTGCTATGTTATATGCTTCTGCTTCTGTTATATCTCTGATTTTTACTGTGGTTGGTAAATCCCATCCGAATTCTCTGGCAAAGTGATCTATGGAATACATTTTAGCGTGTTCGTCTGGCTTAGCAGTCATTACCCTATGGCCACCAACAATTCTCGCTCCAACTGCATTTGCCAATTTTATTAGATTATCAAATGTTCTCATTACTGCTTCACTATCTGACTCGCCCAATTCCATGCATCCAGTTTTGGCTATGGCAAGCATCCTTGTATAAAGAAATTGACCGGTTCCTGTTGATTGGATCTTAAGATTATGTCTTTCGGCAAGCCTGTTTATAAGATCAACCCTTTGTTGTAGCCACTGTGGGAAATACCCATTGAAGTCAAGTCCTTTAAAAATTCCTGGTTCATCTGTCTTTTCAAAAATATCTTCTGCTAATTCAACTTGAAGAATTCCTGCTTCAATCTGTGGCAAAAAAAGCTCTGATTCTATTTCTTGCAAAGACATCCTATCTTGGTCTATGAAACCTTTTTCTTTAGCTTCTCTGTTTATACCATAAGCATAAGTGTTTAGTCCTGGTATAAGAATAGGTAACTGTCTTTTATCTGGATCTTGTTCTTCATGAAATCTTAAACATGCTTCTAAAGTTGGTTTTGTCATCTTATTTTACCTCCAAGGCTGTAATAATCTTCCATCATATTTTTTTAATGTTGCTACTAATCTATCAGGTGGAATCGGTTTAGCATCGTGTTCTCTTATCATGATCAGTTGCACTAAACCTTCAATCATCTGTGTTGCTGCAAATGCATCATCTAAAGCGTTTATTCCTTCTCCTCTTCCAGCAACAAAAGTTCCGTGGCCTCTTACTATAACTGCCCTTGTCGTTTTTAGGTCAAGACCTTTTGCAACTAATGTTCCTGGTTCACAATAGTCTACCACAAATACTGGCCCGAGCTCTGTCCTTTCGATCTGATAAACAGGTTCTCTTGCTAAAGGATGATTATACCTTAAGTTAGTTTCAGCAAAATGTTGGGCATATAGTCCGTGCAGATGGACAACTGCGCCGTAACCAGCATCATAAAATTCCATATGAACTGGAAATTCTTTTGACGGCCTATCTTTGCATGGTTTCCTTGAAGCAGCTAAAAGACTTTCACTAAAACCTAAAAGAATTTGATGTTCATCCATTAACCCTATATTAGCGCCGCTTTCTGTAACGTAATATAATCGTTTTTCTCTTACTGAGATATTCCCATCAGTACCTCGAAATAAACCTTGTTGATAAGCTAGCTTTCCTACATTAATCATTGCAGCTGCGACAGTTCCTGGTTCTTGCATTTTATTCGAGTAAAATTGTGGGAGATTTTTAAATCTTTCCCAAAGTATCTATTCAAAAGTAGTTATAATTGAAAAAGTTTATAAATCAAAGAGAAATTTACAGAGTTTGGATGGTAAAACTATACAGAGATTGGATTATTGAACAGGCAGGAGATTTGCAGATGCAAAGAACAAAAAGGTGATACTATGAAACAAAACAAGTTAGCAAGATACGGGAGCTTGGATAGTCACATGCCACCAGACAGGTACTGGGCATTTGTTCAAAGAGGAGAAGGGATCGATAGTACTAATTTCGAATTATGGGAAACTCCATCAGTTACAGATAACGCAGTGTTGCTGAGAGTTGACGCTTCAGTGATCTGTACTTCAGATGTTAAAAATATCTGGACGCCATACGCCCGAGAACGAATTGTGGGAGCCGATGGCAAGTCTGGATTTGATATTGAAGGAACTGGCATAGTCAATGGCCATGAAGCTACCTTAACTGTAGTTAAAGTTGGCGATAAAGTTCAGGATTTTAATTCTGGTGACAGGGTTGTGTTGCAGGCTGACCTAAGGGGATATGCTAATAATCAGGCTGTGGGGTATAGGGTTTTCGGTGCATTTAGAGGATTTGCACAATGGGGACCGGTGGTCCAAGAATATTTGATCAAATTGGATAGGGACATTGGATATATTGAAGCTGCCCTAGTTGAAGGTCCGACATGTGCATATGCGTCTCATCAAGTCGGTCCTGTCAGGGATGATGATCACACAGTATGGATTAATGGTGTAGGTGGGCCGATGGGCAATATGCATACTGAAGAAATATTACTAAGAAGAAAAGAAGGCAAATATCAAGGAATAACAACATTGGTCGTTAGTGACCTGGATGCAAAACGGCTGCAAGCATATGAACAAAAGTTTGGAGCAGAGCTTGCATCTGCAGGTGTACGGCTTTTACCGTTTAACCCATCGGGTATGAGTGGCGGCTTGCCTAATCAGGGTGAGTTTAGGGATTTAAAGATTGACTATTATCTAGAATTGGCTCCAATTGCGGATGTTACACTGCAAAACTTACAGGCATTACGTGACCATGCAGTTATTAATGTGTATTCCAGTTATAATAGGGGTGAAGGTCCGATACAATTAGCTTCAGGGCAGGCTTCAAGTTTAAAGGCTATCCACTCGGCAAATACCATATTGGAAGCTAGGATTGGGGGCAGGCCATTCGTCGTAACCGGAAACAGCGGATCCACACTGCAGGATATGAGGGATGTCCTTAAAAGGCTTGAAGATGGTAAGATAAATACTTATGGATTTGCTGAAGCAGTTACAGGATGGCAAAAACTGCCAGAGGCTTTAGAGGCTCAACATGATAGAAAATTCAACCAAAAGATTTGTGTTCTCAATCAAGTAGCTGATCTGCCACTTACTGCAATCTCCGATCTAACTAAATTACCGGTAGAATGGGGAGATGCCATTGAAGATATAGAAAAAGGTAGACTGACAAGAAGAGTTGAAGATGCTTTACTGGAACATTATTTGTAAGGCAAAGAAAATGTCAAAGGTAAGAATAGGGGGATAAAGATGTCAACAAACGAACAATATTCACAGGGAACAGTGTATGCAGATTTAGCAGGTAAAACTGCAGTCGTGACAGGTGCAGGTTCATGTATTGGAAGAGCAATTGCATACGAACTGGGGATGAGACAAAAGATGTTTGTGGCAGTTTTAGACATTATGGAAGCTAGTGGTCGTGAGACAGAAGAAACCATCAAGCGAAACGGCGGGAGCGCTCAGTTCTATAGCTGTGATGTAAAAGATGAAGGAAATGTCAGAGCAATCTTTGATAATTTAAGGCAGGGCAGAACTGTAGAAACAGTCGTCAATAATGCAGGGATTGCCTTGAAAGAAAGTATGCCCATTGCCAGATTAGATGTCGCGCAGTTTAGAAAATTGCTTGATGTAAATGTGATAGGGTATGCTTTAGTCTCTAAGTATGCTGCTCAAGCATTTATTGAACAGGCAGGAGATCATCACTTTTTGGATGGATCATTGATTTACATATGTTCAAATTCAGGTATTGTTGGGTCTGCAAATAATCCATATGGCGTTACAAACGGAGCTCGACTTACATTAATGAGAGAAATGGCTGCTGAATTAGGATCTATGGGGGTTAGGTCAAATGCTGTCGCCCCCGGGAATGTTGTTCAAGGCAGCGGATTATGGGCAGGAGGATACTTAGATTCAAGAGCTGCTACAAAAAAAATGACTGCAGAAGCAGCTACAGCAGCATATGAACACAGAGGGTTGTTGCCAATGATACAGGCAACACCTGAACAGGTTGCAGAAATTGTTGCGGTGCTAGCTTCGCCTAATGGGCCATTTAAAAGAACTACCTCAAAGGTGTTCAGTGCTGATGGTGGAGAACTACAATTCCCATAAGATACTCCCCCATAGCCACTCCACAAGAAGTAAGAAGAATATTGCAAAGATGTATTGAGTTTAATAGGGTAATGCTTACTAAAAGACTAGTTGAGATGGAAGCATATTCCAAGATTGGGTAGACAAGATGTCAAAAACATTTGTTGCGTTTGGATTTGGACCAATATCGGCAGGATTATTCCTCTATGAAGCTTATAAGTCAGGAAGGTTTGATGAACTGGTTGTTTCTGAGGTTGACCCCAAAACAGTTGAAGCTGTAAGGGCTAATGGTGGAAAGTATACCTTTAATGCAGCAACACTGGATGGGAGAGTTACAAGAGAAGTTGAAGGAGTAACGATACTTAATCCTGAAGAGCCTCAAGATGTAAACGGTTTATTTGACGCAACAAAAAGAGCTGATGAGATTGTAACTGCTTTAAATAATGTGGAATTTTATTCTAAACCTACTGTCAAAGACCCATTACAACATGGACTGTCCGTTAACCCCAAAAGAGTTGTTGTCTATACTGCTGAGAACAATATTAATGCTGCACACTTATTGAGAGAATCCCTGGTTGAATTAGACCAGATGTCAACAGCTACGTTTGTAAACACGGTCATAGGCAAGATGAGCCAGAGAGTAACTGATCCTAGCCAGATAAGGGAGATGAACTTAACTCCAATAACTCCTGGATTAGAATCGGCTTTCTTAGTAGAAGAAGCTCCTGACATTTTATTGGCAAGATCACAGCTTCCACCTGGATATGAAACTATGTTAGCCATATTCCAAGAAAAAAGAGATTTGGTTCCGTTTGATGGAGTCAAATTATATGGGCATAATGGGCCACATGCTATGGCAGCCTATCTTTTGGCACTAGTCGGTGCAAAGGATATGCCTCAACTCGACGATAGGGAGAATGTTGATATAAGAGTTATGGCACAACAAGCGATGATTGCAGAGGCAGGTGCAGCATTATGCAGAGCGTATAAAGGGCAAGATCCAATATTTACCCAACAAGGATGGAGAACTGCATATGCAGAACCTTTGATTAAAAGGATATCTAATCCATACTTAGCTGACAGTGTTGCAAGAGTAGCGAGAGACCCAGCAAGAAAACTACATCCAGATGATAGATTAGTGGGTGCTCTGAAATTTTGCAGAGAGCATGGTATCCGCCAGTCATATTTTGCAACTGGAGCAGCTGCGGCCGCATTGATGCTTGACCCAGAAACAGGGCAACTTGCACAAGAAGTCGAGGTAGTGCAACCTCATGAGTTGGCTGCTCGGTTGGAGACTGTATGGAAGGCACAAAGACAGGAAAGGTTTGAAGGTAAGACAGATGTTCTTGATGCTATTGGGAGAGCTTATCCAAGCCTGTGTGGCTGGTTGCAAGGAAGAAGGCCAGACTTATTTAAGACAGATCTTGGGTTCATACCATATACTTAAATAGCTGATAGGGGGGAGGGTGATAAAAAAACCAGGTTCGGGTATTGCCGATAAGATACTCCCTCACTAATAGCCACAAATCTTTATATACTATATCTTGATTTAGCCTTATAAATTGATATCTCACAAGAAATATATGGAGATGGCGCTTGAGCTAGCTCTGAAAGGCAAAGGCTTTACCTCCCCCAATCCATTAGTGGGGGCCTTGATTGTCAAGAGAGGCAAAATAATCGGCAAAGGATTCCATAAGAAAGCAGGGGAGCCCCATGCAGAGATTAACGCATTGAAAGAAGCAGGCAGCAGAGCCAGGGATGGCATCCTCTATGCCACATTAGAACCATGCTCCCATTGGGGTAAAACTCCCCCTTGCACCGAAAAGATTGTGCAATCAGGTGTTAAAGAAGTAGTCATAGCAATGAAAGACCCTAATCCGATCATAAACGGCTATGAAGAGCTTAAGCTTAGGGGCATAAAAACACGGATAGGTATCCTGGAAGAAGAAGCTAAGAGAATCAACGAACCTTATACCAAATGGATTACTACAAAAAGGCCTTTTGTCGTGGTAAAGGCAGCCACCAGTCTTGACGGAAAGATTGCAACTAAGACCGGAGATTCAAAATATATAACCGGAAACCAGGCAAGAAAATATGTGCATGAATTAAGATCCCAATATGATGCAGTCATGGTTGGTTCAAATACGGTCTTAAGAGATAGTCCCCAGCTGACTGTGCGGCTTACCAAAGGAAGGAATCCCCTTAAGATAGTGGTAGACAGCAAGCTGCGGACACCGCTTACCGCAAATATAGTAAAAAATGAACCAGGCAAGCTGTTTATTGTGACATCTGACCAGGCATCTAAGTCCAAAATAAAGCAATTCCAGCAGAAAGGAGTCAATGTCTTGGCTTTCAAAACAAAGAAAGGCAAAGTTGACTTAGATGAAGTGATGAAAGAATTGGGCAAGAGGGAGATTTCTTCCATCCTGGTTGAGGGGGGAGCTGAGCTCAATGCAGAAGCCATCCGCTCAAAGATAGTTGACAAAGTGTTGTTCTTCATTGCCCCTAAATTCATCGGCGAGGGCATTACTGCCTTAGGAGATTTGGGCATTAAAAAGGTAGACCGTTCCATAAAAGTGAAGAACCTGACATATAAAAAGCTCGGCAAAGATATGCTTATTGAAGGCTACCTATAACCAATATATTTTTATAGTATGCCAATTTTTTTGAGAATATGCGTTTCGGAAAAGTTGAAGAGGCCACAAAAAGCCTTCAAAGGGGGGATTTCATCATCATTGTAGATGATGAAAACAGGGAGAACGAAGGCGACCTCATCCTTGCAGCAGAAAAGGTTACTCCATCTAAGATAAATAATATGCTAAAATGGGCTCGAGGTATCATGTGCCTGCCCATGGAAGGCAAAAGGCTCGATGCATTGGAGATTCCATTGATGGCGAAATCCGATGACCACACGAGGTGCGCATTCACCATCTCAGTTGACGCCAAAAAAGAGGTAACTACCGGCGTCAGCGCACAAGACAGGGCCACTACCATCAAGGCATTGATTGATCCGGCATCTAAGCCGGCAGATTTCCATAAGCCCGGCCATATATTCCCATTAAGAGCCAAGGAAAATGGCGTCCTGCAAAGGGAAGGCCATACCGAAGCTGCCATTGATTTCTGCAAGCTGGCGAGTTTGTACCCCGCAGCAATCATAGCAGAGATTATGAAGGATAATGGCGAGATGGCAAAGCTGGATGACCTTGAGAATTTTGCAGGCCAGCATAAACTGGGAATATACTCGATAAAGGATCTGATTGCATACAGAAAGGCTGATGTCTGATTCTAGACAATTATGTCCCATAAGTTTTTTTCTGGTCAATAAGTTTATAAATTAAGATAGTAATCAACAGATATTCAATATTAACAAAAATTTCACTCCGAGAAATTTTTTGGTTTTGCGCTGTACTTCGCAAATACAGCTTTTTGCCGGGAGGCAAAAAACGAAGTATACTGATTGAATTTGAAAAGAAGGAATTCACAAACTCCAATGCCGAAACTATACAACACCTCAGTTAACAAAAAGATAGAGAAGTTCACCGTAGGAAATGACTTCATCTTAGATAAAGAACTATTACAGTATGACTGCTATGCTTCCATAGCCCACACTAAGATGCTCGAGAAAATAGGCATATTGTCAGCTATAGAGCAAAAAAAGCTTGCGCAGGAGCTCAAAAATATCATTGAGCTGGATAAGAAAGGTACATTTGCGGTAACACTAGAAGATGAAGACTGTCACACCGCAATTGAGAACCACCTAACCAAAAAATTAGGTGAATTAGGCAAGAAAATCCACACCGCAAGATCTAGAAATGACCAGGTGGTTGCAGCCATGAAGCTGTATGAGAAGGATGAATTGCTCCTAATCTTTAAATCCCTCCTGAATCTGATTGCAGCCCTTAAAAAAATACCAACAGCGGACATGCCTGGGTACACCCACATGCAGAAAGCGATGCCTTCCTCAACAAAAATATGGGCAGAGAGCTTCATTGAATCATTGGAAGATGATATTAAACTGTTGGATAATGCAGTAGACATCATAGACAAAAATCCATTGGGGACTGCTGCGGGATATGGAGTTCCCTTAAAGATTGATAAAGACATCACCAAGAGCGAGCTCAAGTTCAAGGAAAACTACAAGAATTCTCTCTATGCCCAGAATTCCCGCGGCAAGCATGAAGCAATAATCTTGAATGTTATGTCAAATATACTGGCAACCATAAACAAGCTGGCAACTGACCTTATCCTGTTTTCTATGCAGGAATTTGGCTTTTTTTCGATTCCTGATGAATTCACGACAGGATCCTCAATCATGCCCCAGAAGAAGAATCCCGATGTGCTGGAATTGACACGGGCAAAATATTCAATTGTCTTAGGCTATGAATTCCAATTGAAGAGCTTGATAGGCAACCTGCCTTCAGGCTACAATCGTGATCTGCAACTGACCAAAGAGCCGGTGATGAAAGGCCTCCAAACCACCAAAGATTGCGTGGAGATAATGGAGTTAGTCATCTCCCAATTGAAGGTCAACAAGGATAAATGCAGCAAAGCAATGACTCCTGATCTGTATGCCACTCAAAAAGTGTATGACCTGGTTAAAAAAGGCGCATCTTTCCGCCAAGCGTATAAAGAAGTCAAGAAAAATCTACAATCGAAACATTTATAATTTCTCGCTCGCATTCATTGGGTATGGACTTCAAGAAAGAGATTACAAAAATACTTGAGAAAGAGACAAAACAAAAGGATATTGTTCTGGAAATCCCACCTAATCCGGAGTTGGGCGACTTTGCATTTCCCTGTTTTAGCCTGGCAAAAGTATACAAGAAAAGTCCTATTGAGATTGCACAGGAGCTTGCCAAAAAGATTGATTTAAGCAAGATAATAAACAAAGTTGAAGTAAAGGGTCCGTATCTGAATTTTTTTGTTAATAAGAAAAGCCTTTCAGAGAATGTCCTGAAAGATATTGAGAATAATGAGGAGTATGGGAGTTTGGGACTGGGAAAAAATAAGAAGATTATCGTAGAACATACTTCTATCAACCCCAATGCATCCCCTCACGTGGGGAGAGCTCGTAATGCGCTTATTGGTGACTCTATTGTCAGAATCCTAAGGTTCCAAGGTTATGATGTCAAAGTCCATTATCTGGTGAATGATTTCGGAAAGCAGATTGCAATGCTTCTGCTGGGATCCAAAGGTAAAAAGCCTACTTTCAATGACCTATTGAACATCTATATCGATATCAACAAGAAAGTTGAAGCAGATCCTACCATAGAAAAGAAGGTTTTTGAGATACTAAAGAGATTGGAGGAAGGAGACAAGAAGATTAAAGAGGAGCATAAGAAAATAATTGATACCTGCATCAAAGGGCAGACAGCTATTCTTGCCGAATTGGACATAAAATATGACTTCTTTGATTATGAGTCAGAATATCTAGGAAACAAGAAGACAGACGAGATCTTAAAGAAATTAGAAAAAACAGGCAAAGTCTTTACCGATGATGAAGGAAGGAAAGTCCTCAATCAGGAAGAATTCAAGCTGCCGATGAAGAGCCCTGTTCTAGTATTGACAAGAGGGGATGGCACTTCATTGTATGTCCTCAGGGATCTGGCGTATAACATTGACAAGAAAAAAGGAGAGAACATCATTGTCCTTGGCGAAGATCACAAGCTGTACCACCAGCAGATTTCTGCTGCACTGGATTTGTTGAAGCATAAACCGTCAAGATTGGTTACCTACTCATTTATCTTATTGCAGGATGAAAAGATGTCAACCCGCAAGGGCAACGTCATTTTACTGGAAGATTTCATGAAAGAAGCTTTGGAAAAGGCACGAAAAGAGATCCAAAAAAGGCATGGTGAAGTTAAAGAAGAAAACGCTAAGAAGATTGCGTATGGTGCCATAAAGTATGCTATACTAAAAATAAGCAATGAGAAAAACGTCTTATTCGATTGGGACCAGGCATTGAGTTTTGAAGGTGATTCGGGCCCCTACTTGCAGTATGCGTATGCCAGAATATCCTCCATATTAGAAAAGAATGAGGCAGAAGTCAAGGGAAAGGTAGATTATAGCTTATTGGAAACAAATGAGGAGATTGAATTGATAAAATGGCTTCAAAAATTTCCTGAAGTCGTGAAAGAAGCAACCGAACAGTTGAAACCAAACTTGATTGCCAACTATATCTTTGAATTAAGTTCCAAGTTTTCCCATTTCTACAATGCCTGTCCTGTCCTGAAGGCTGCTCCAGAACACAGGAAAGCACGTTTAATTTTGATTAAATGCGTGCAGAAAGTGCTGAAGAATGGACTTAGTCTCTTAGGGATTGATGTGTTGGAGAAGATGTAGGCATCCAATACCAGGTATAACCCTTCTTAGAAAAAGGAAGTTCAGATTAAGCAGGATATACCTTATGGGCCAGGCATAATCCGAGGTCTGCCATCTTCTGCCGCAATCCGTATGAATTTGCATAATGAAGGTGTGAACTCACACCTCTGGTGGCTTCCTCTAAATTTACAAGGGTAGCTGAACCGTCAACTTGAAGAGGTTGACTTACTATATGACCATGTAATTGTACTGCATCACTCTCGCCAGAGCTATGTGCCGTTGCTACCACACCAAATACGCCTTCTTGGAGAGGGCCAATAATTAAAGCAATCTCATCTGGCATAAGCGCATATCCATGTGTAGCTCCCATAATTGAACCGGAGATTTCGACTACCTTGCCAGCCAAAGATTGATTAAATTGCTGTTCATTCGCCACTAATCTATTATCCTGCATCTCTATCCACCTCAACAAACACTTTAAAATATTCTTGGCGCTGCGTTAATACTATTGCTTCTTCAACACTTTCAAGGTCAAACCCACCTCGCGTCAGAGGAACTTCTCTTACAGGTGGGGTGACCAAAGCCTGCAACCCAGGACGTCGTTTAAGCATGTCCAAAGCTGCAGTAAAATCATCTCGGTTATACACCCGTGAACCAACGATCCGTGTTTCTCTTCTGAGGTTTTCCAAAACTCTTTGAGGCTGAGGGGTAATACCAAGTTGCACCACAGTGCCACTTCCTTTCTTAGCGAGATGTATTGCAGTCTCCAATGTATTTCCCGCACCTACTGCGTCTATAACCACATCAAATCCATTCCCATAAAGTTCAAGATCTCGCAACTGGCCAACTAAGGTTGCCGTTTCGGGTGATTGCACCACTACAATTTCATCCGCTGCTCCAAGTTGCCGCACCTTTTTAAGTCTGAAAGCAGACATGTCACTGGCAACCACCCTTGCTTCCGGATCCAGATACTTAATGGCATTCATTGCCATAAACCCTATGATGCCAGCACCAATTACAAAATATCGTCTATTTGAAGTAGTTTTACCAGCACCGCCCTGCCTAGCACTATGAATACCAACTGCAGCTGGTTCGCCTAAAGCGGCAAGTCGGTAATTGTCTCGCTGGTTTGCGAAAGGTCCATTAAATTTGTGAACAGTATATGCTGGAACCGAAATATATTCAGCCAATGCTCCATCTGCCTGGCACCCCAGAATCCGAAGACTATCACATTGATTTCTCCTGCTTCCTTTGCAAGGATCGCATTCCATACACCCTAATGTGGGTTCTACAGAAACTACATCGCCGACAAAATAGCCAGTCACTTCTTTCCCTGTTTCCACCACAGTCCCTGAAAACTCATGGCCCTGTATGATGGGCGGTTTTACAAAAGCATTTTGTCCATTATAGATATGGACATCCGAACCACAGATACCTACCTGATTAACTCTGAGCAATACATCATTGGGGCCGACAGTAGGGTCAGGTACCGTACCAACCTCATACTGATGAACAGCCTTTAATGTTACAGCCTTCATTTTCGACCGCCATACTGCTGAATAGCTACAGGTACAATAGAAGTTGCATCGGCATATGTAATTTCCATCGGAAGGCCACTATTAAGGCTCATCCTTCCTGCCTGAAGGATTGCAGTTAACTGCTGTGTTCGCTTAAGTGTTGGGAGAGTTCGATGCATATCACTAACTTTTCTTTCCCCATTTAAGACATTACCAATAGCAGCAACAAAAGATGCGATGCTTAGATATCCATATCCATGTTGACCAGCAAAGAATCCCCCCTCATCTGGTTCATAATCCATATAAAGAGGATTTCGAGACTCTACCTGTTTGCCGTCACTGAGTACCCAGTAACCTCGCCTGCTTTGGTCTTCCTGAAGTTTAGTAGTACCTGCAATAATATCAAAACCTTGCCGGGTATGAACCTCACTCTCTGGTTCAACCCAACCAGCAGTGTAGACAGCAGTTCCCACAAATGAAGGATTCTTCAAGTCCACCCATTCCACAATTAGTGTTATCATGTCTTCAGTATTGTAACCTTTAGCTCGAGCAATACCAGTTGCAGCACTTGCATGTACCTTTGTAGGACGAGCAATTCCTTCCATTGCCCAAACATGCCAATCGACATGATGAGAGTTTAGGTAATAGCTAATATCTGTCGGACTCTGACCTACCCATTTAGAAAACGTGTCCAATTGCCTTTTTGGCTGAGCCATATATGATCTGAAGTCAGTGAATGGTGTATGTCTTCGGATTTCCTGTCTGGCATTGCGATAATTTGGGTCCCATCTTTTATGCACTTCCACATTAGCAATTAGATCGCGGCCTTCAGCCAAACTAACCAGATCCTGATGTTCAACTAAGGTCATGACTGGTGGTTTTGTAACCAATACGTGCAAACCATGTTCCAAAGATGTACGGGCAATAGAATAGTGGGTCTCATCAGGGGTAAAGATAATAACGCCATCACCCGGCTGCATACGACTGATTGCATCTCGGTATGCTTCAGGATTAACTGCATCATCCGCAGGAAACGAATTAAAAGAAACATCCATATCGTGATAAACCTCGCCTATTGCCCGCTGAAGATGATCTCGAATAGCAGGAAACTTTCGTCCATTGGTACCCACCATTGAAAGTTCCCCAACATGACCTAATCTTCTTTGATCAAATAGAACTAAACCCACTACACCTTTCTTTTTATCCGACTGGCTTTTGCCCTGACTGGTATACCCGGTGGTGTACTCTCCAGTGCCAACCATAAGCATGTTCGGAATTTTTCGTCCATCAGATCGTGTTTTAGGCATATGTACCCCCCCCAACTAGTGATGAATATTGAAAGTGGTAATCGCTTTAAAAACATTTTCATTTGATCGTCGACACTTATGTCCCAAATTGGTGACAAAAATTTCAACCAAAACATTTTTATACCGTCTTTCTTTTGAATCTCAGAATGATTGAACAGATGTACCTGTTGGTTATACTGATTACCTTATCTGCATTCTTCTCCATGTGCGAAACTGCGTTATTTTCTCTCGGCAGGATAAGGGTGAGGGCAATGCTTCAGCGTAATATACCAGGCGCAGCAGCAATAAAGAAGCTGAAGGATGATCCACATGCATTGTTGTCTGCCATCCTTATAGGAAGCAGTGTGGTAACTATAGCTGCTGCCTCCTTGGCAACATCAATTGCTTTCCGAATAGTCCCTAACCATGCCGTTGCCCTATCAACCGGTGTGACCACCCTGATAATCCTCCTTTTCGGGGAGCTCATACCTAAATCGTTTGCAGCATCACACTGCGAGCGGATCTCTTTAGTAGTCGCCAAGCCGGTGTTATTGCTCCAGATCATCCTGAAACCGATTATTTTCATATTAGATAAGATAACAAGCATATTTGTGAAGAAGGTGGAAAGGCCTTCAGTAACCGAAGAGGATATTGAAGCAGCTGTTGAACTCGGCAAGCAGGAAGGCTTTATCAAGGCTGCTGAGAAAGAGCTGATTGAAAACATCTTCAAATTTGATGAGATAAACGTTTCCCAGATAATGACTCCCAGGAATGATATTTTTGCCTTAGAGGTCTCCCAGAACCTGAAGCAGGTTTTACCTGCGATTATAAAAGCCAATCGTACGAGAGTTCCAATATATGAAGACAGCCTAAACAAGATAGTAGGAATTGTCAACATGAAAAATCTGGTGCCCATACTTAAAAAAGGGCAGAATCCTATGTTAAAGAAGATAATGTATCCTCCTTTTTTTGTCCCTGAAAACAAACGCATTGACTCATTGCTCAATGCCTTCAGGAAAAGAAAAGAGCACATGGCAATTGTGATTGATGAGCATGGCTTGGTGACTGGATTAGTCACCTTAGAAAATGTTTTGGAGGAGATTGTCGGAGAGATCAAAGATGAGTCTGATAAACTCAATCCTCATGTAAGAAAAATAGGGAGTAAGACATGGGAAGTACTGGGTAAATCAGACATTGAGGAAGTAAATGAGAAAATCAAATCTCAATTCAAGGAAGCTGGTGACTATAATACCATTTCCGGATTGATCTTAGGCAAGTTGGGCAGAATTCCAAAAGAAGGGGAAAGTGTGGAGATCGATAAATATCTCTTAGAAGTCAAAGAAGTCGAAGCGCATAGGATAGTAAAAGTAAAGATAAAGAAAAAATAAAATTAATGTGCCTTTCTTGATGGAACAAACTGAAATTCATAACCAGCCGGCAAAACTCCTTGGGTAGCCATCAATGCTGCTGAAGCCCGCTCAAGCAACGCTTGTTGGGCCCTTTCCACATTCGCTGGCATGCCCCCCCAAATTTCCATAGCATCATTCTGCAGGGCTCTTGAATAAGAGAATGTAACTGGCCAAGGTGTAGGATGCTGACCCATCCGCAGATTTTGCAGCTCATTAAGATGATTCATTGCTTCCAAATCTGACTGCCCGCCAGAAAGGAACACTACTCCACCTACCTCTTTGGGGACATTTTCCATTAAACACCTTAGAGTTGCTTTGGCAACTTCGGCATAGCTTCGTTGACCGGTAAATTTATCGCCATATATTACAAAACTGGTTTTTAGGATTGCACCAGGTAAGTAAACTCCCTGTTTCTGCACCTGCTCTGCCCATGCTTTTAGAACACGAGATGTTACTGTGTAAGATGTCTCCAAAGAATGATTTCCCTTGATCTCAACTTCTGGCTCAAGTATAGGAACGAGACCAACGCTTTGGACAATATAACCTGATTCGCCATGAGTCCCCATATTTTCACGAATTGCTTGATCAGTTGGTAATATATCGCTGATTGAGGTGGTTGTCCTCCACTTGGTAAACCGAGCCCCATAATCCCTAAAAACTTCTACTGTGGAATGCAGACCATCTAATCCCACAGTCAGTGGCTCCTGATGTGGGCCAACAGTAAGGGTCGTATTGCCCTTATCAACTTTAACTCCAGGGACAATGCCCCTTTCTGCATAAATCGAAGCATCGGTAAGAACTCGTGACCCTTCTAGTATGATGCCGCTGACATAATCTCCTAAGAGGGGGGTTTCTCTCACAAGTTTACGCCATGCATCAACATGTACTTCATCATTGGGTATACCAAAACTAGCGAGTCTTCTTTCAATGGTCTTTGGTCTCTGTGGAGAACCATGGCTTTCATCTGCAGCCAAAATTCCGATACGTAATATTTCAGATACAGTTTCACTTAGTCGAGTCTCATCAACTTCAATTACACTCATAATCTCATCCCCCTAAATTTGTAATAGGGGAGAATAATCCCGGATATTTAAACATTGCCATAAAAATTAGGCCTAATTAGGTCAAAATCTTATAGGTAAATCCATCAGGCACTTTTCCTTTTGCAGCCAAAGCATTTCCCTTAGCCCTCTCGATCAATGCTTCCTGAGCCTTAGCAACATTCTCGTCCTTTCCTACCCAGATTTTCATAGGAGCATCCTGTATTGCCCTTGAATATGAAAATGTCAAGGGCCAAGATAGATTACCCATCTTATGCATCTCATTTAGGTGCATGGTCGCTTCAAGGTCTTCCTGTCCTCCGGAAAGGAAAACCACTCCACCGATTTCGGCAGGCACAGTTTCCTTTAGGCATTTAACCGTCATCTGGGCAACATCCCTATAGCTTCTCTTGCCAGCATACTGCTTACCATAAATCACCATGCTAGTCTTTAAAATCATGCCAGGAAAGAAGACGCCTGCCTTCTTGGCTTTTGCAAAAAAGGTAGAAAGGACTTTCTTAGTTACGTCAAATGATTTCTCGATAGTATGGTCGCCATCAATCAACACTTCAGGCTCACAGATAGGCACAAGACCGGCAGCTTGGGTAACTAAAGCCTGCTTCACGATAGTATCCATGTTAGCATCAATTGCTTCCTGCGTCGGTACGTTGCTTCCGATTGGGGTTACAGTTCTCCACTTGGTAAACCGTGCTCCTTCGGCCTTATACTTTGCCAACCTTTGAGGCAAATCATCAAGACCTACAGTAAGTAATTCCTCATGTGGCCCTATCTTAGCATTGGTCCCACCATCAGTCTTGACACCAGGCACTATCCTATGTCCTGCAAATATGGCTGCATCCGGCTTAAGACGGGATTTCTCAAGAATAATGCCACTGACATACTCCCCCAGATGAGGGCAATCCCGAACCAGCAATCTCCACTTATCAACCCATTCTTCTGCCAGGGGAATACCTGCCTTCTCCAGCCTCTTCTCTATAGTCTTAGGATTCTCAGGGCTGCCATGGCTCTCGTCAGCTGCCAAAAGCCCTACCCGTAACATGTCCTTGACTGTCTGTATGAGCATATTTTTTTCCATAAAAACCACCTCAGCATCACAGAAAAATTATTTTTATTTAAATCTTTGTATGCCACAACGAAGAATATTTAAATCAGATTGCAATCCCTGCAACCATGCAATCCCACCTTAGATATCGGGTAGCAGAGGGTATGCCCGACTTCAGTCGTGTAGCTTATGCAGGGGGGGCTACATATGGGCCGCAAGAGATTGATTTTCTCGTTAGACTCATAAATGAAATGAGATTTATGGGTTACCATCATAACCATATGGGGGTATCCAGAATGGGCACACTTTACAGTGAGGGAGTTATACATACCCCCAATAGTGACCAAGGCATTGTGATTACAATTCTTAGGTCAAAACCGAGAACCGAAAGGGTTACCTGCCAATTTTACCTTGAGGGTAGAGTTGAAGGCCTTGAAAATGAGGTCCATGATGCCATAGTTCATGCAACTAAGAGAGATATTCCCCGCTTTAGCAGGACACAATGAAAGTTATCTCCCTATTCCCAGATCAAACTGAAGCAAACAGGATTTTAAGTTATTGCAAGAAATCATTTCTGACAGAGGATGGATCCATGATAACTCTTGAAATAGATGAGAATTCCACAAGCATTCATGCCAAAGCCATTGAGACGCTTAAAGAGACATTAAAGCCGCTATTCTTAGGGAAAAGTCATGAAATAACTTTACCGATTGCAAAGGCATTTTGTGAGGTATTTCCCGTAAACCCTGGAATGGTAATATTCGATGCTCACCCTGACGCGGATGCAACATACCGTACCGAGGATTTGCTCCTTGGCTTGATACATAAGAATTTGATCAAAAAAGAGAATATTATACTGGTGGGGACCAGGGCGTGGAAGCCAGCAGAATACAAATTTATTAAGAAGAACAACATTAAATATTTCTCCATGCATGAGATAGCTGCTGAAGGATTGCAGGAAATTTCAGAAAGTATTATGGTAGTTGCGAAGGAATTTAATGCTCTGTACATCAGCATTGACATGGATGTATTGGATCCTGCATTTGCACCAGGAACTAACTGTCCAGAACCAGGCGGTTTGACCACAAGGGAATTGTTATTCTTCCTAAAAAGATTAAAAAAGATGCATAACCTCAGGGCGTGGGATCTTTCAGAGATTGATTCCAAGAACGACCCCGGGGGAAAAACTGCAACAGTCGGCGCTAAGATTATAGCAGAGTTATGCTAAGTTTTTTAAATCACGGCTATTTCTAATTAAAAATGAGATTCCGAAGCACAAATAATTCTGCGCCTGAAGTTTCATTCAAAGAAGCTTTGCTTAAAGGCCAGGCTCCTGATTACGGGCTCTACATGCCTGTACAATTGCCTCAATTCTCTCAAGTGGAAATTGACTCATTTACCCATCTAGAGTATCATGAAATAGCTTTCGAAGTAGCCAAGAAATTCCTCAAAGACCAGATTCCTAATGATACATTAAAGAAACTATGCAGGGATGCCTATAACTTCACTGTGCCGTTAGAGAGGCTTTCAGATACATCATTCATAATGCGCTTAGACAGGGGCCCCACAGCTTCTTTCAAGGATTTTGCTGCAAGGCTGATGGCCAGATTGATGGATTATTTCGCCAAAGATGAAAAAAAGAAGCTGACAGTGCTGGTTGCTACATCAGGAGATACCGGCAGTGCAGTAGCATCAGCTTTTTATAATTTACTTGGTATAAAAGTGATTATTTTATTCCCTGAGAAGGAAGTCTCTGACACCCAAAGGAAACAGATGACCACCTTAGGGGGAAATGTGAAGGCATTGGCAATAAAAGGTACTTTTGATGACTGCCAAGCAATCGTGAAGCGGGCTTTTAACGATAAGGATTTATCTCACTTAAACCTTACGTCAGCCAACTCCATAAATTTCGGTAGGCTGATGCCCCAGATGGTGTACTATATCTATGCCTATTCAAGGATTCACAACAGGATTTTTTCAGTGCCTTCAGGCAACTTTGGCAATCTGATGGGAGGTGTGCTGATTAAGAAAATGGGCTTGCCTATTGAAAGGTTTATTGTGGCAGTCAATGAAAATGATGAATTCCCCCAATTCCTGAAATCAGGGGCATATAATCCGGTGGTTCCATCGAAAAACTGTTCTTCGAATGCGATGAACGTAGGCCATCCCAGTAATCTAGCAAGGTTAATCGATATGTATGGCGGTTGGCTGGCTGACGAACGGGATGAAAATGGAAAAGTTCTCAAAGCAGGAGTTCTCAAGCAGAAACCTGACATGGATGCGCTAAAAAGAGATTTCGTCAGCTATTCTGTCTCAGACAAGGAAGTGGATCAAACCATAGTCAAATATTACAAAAAATATGGCACTTTGATCGAGCCGCATGTGGCTGTTGCATTGGCAGCATATGAAAAAGCTGGATTAAACCTAACTACGGTCTGTTTGGAAACCGCTGATCCGGCAAAGTTCCCTGAGAAGATCCAAAAGCTGCTGGGAATTGAGCCAAAGTTGCCAAAAAGCCTGATTGGTCTTGATGAAAAAGAAGAATATTTCCAGATTGTTTCTAAAGAATATGAAAAAGTAAAGGAAAAGATAAAGTAAACTACTTATTTGCGCGAGCTTTAAAAGTTTGTCTCATGATGTCTACAACCCGAGTTGAATAGCCTACTTCATTATCATACCATGCCATTAACTGAGCCATCCTCCCTGGCGCATTGTCATCTTTAATTCTAGTCGGATCAGATGGCAACACCTTACTAAATTGGGGGTCTGCATCAAAGATGCATGAATGGGTATTGCCCAGAATGTCAGAAGAAACTATTGGGGCGGTTACATATCCAATTATTCTTGGTAGTCTACCCGCAGCTTCTGCCATAACACGATGAATGTCAGCTGACGTTACTTCTGCTCTTAAATTTACAACCAAATAGACAAGAGAACCATCCTGCACAGGAACTCTAAGTGCCATTCCATCTAGTCTCCCATCGAGCGGCGCATACACTTTTCCGATTGCTGCTGCAGCCCCAGTTGTGGTGGGAATTATGTTATAATCTGCTGCTCTTGCCCTTCTTAAATCAGAATGCATACCATCCCTCACTACTTGATCATTAGTTGGAGAATGAACTGTCGCCATAAATCCGCCCTCAACACCAAAAGCTTCATCAATAGTCTTTGCTAAAGGAGCCAAGCAGTTAGTTGTGCAGGAAGCATTAGATACAATCATCCCAGTCCTGCCAGCATTTATGTCGCTAAATAATCCTTCCTCATTAACGCCAAGTACCACGGTATAGTCGATCTGGTCTTGAGAAGGAACGGTTAAAATAACATTCCCCGCCCCGCCCTTAAAGTGTCCCCCAATCTGTTTATTTGTCCTCCATAATCCTGTTGACTCAACAACCCAATCAGGTTGATATTCTGACCAAGGAAGATTCTCAGGTGTTTCCTTAACCTTAAGAGCTTTTAATTTTCTTCCATTAACCGAAATAATATCACCAGCCACTGAAACTTCCCCTTCATAAGTCCCATGAGCACTATCATACTTAAATAAATGAGCAAGAACTTTTGCTTCCTTCAAATCATTGATAGCGACTGCTTCCAATTCACCTGCTTCAATAGCTGGTTGTGCTGCTCTATACACTAACCGCCCTATTCTTCCAAATCCATTTATTGCGAATCTAACAGGCGCCACTGCCATTATAACCACCCCATTGAATATTTTTCTCATAAAGAATCGAGTTGTTTATTTAAACATATGCCTGATATTTTGTCCTAAAATGGTAGATATCACAAAAAAGATTTATAAACACTGCCCGGTTTTTCTGGCTCCATGGAAAATATTACCCTTATCGGCATGGCAGCTTCAGGAAAATCAACCTTGGGGAAATTGCTGGCAAAAGAGCTTGATCTTGAATTTGTAGATGGTGATGTGGAGATTGAGAAAAGGGGCAGGATGATTAATGACATCCTAAACAAGGAAGGGGATGATGCATTCATGCTGGTTGAAGAACAGGTCTTGTGCGAGCTTGATGGCAACAAGAAGCTCTTTGCGCCAGGCGGAAGCTGCATCCTCTCTAAAAAGGCCATGCAGCACCTGAAGAAAATATCCAAGATTGTATTCGTGGATGTTCCATTTGAGATAATTGAAAAAAGATTTGATAAAAACCGCATGAATATCATTGTAGGGTTGAAAGGAAATACCCTGAAGCAGGTATATGATTATCGAAAACCAATCTATGCAAGGTACGCTGATGTGACAGTTACGATAGACGGGCATGGCGTAACAGAAAGCGTCCAGCTGATTCTGGAGAAAATTTATAAAGGGATTTGAAATTTCTATCAGATATGAAATATATTGTATTCCTCATTGATGGTGCTGCTGATCACCCCATAAAGGGACTTGGCAATAAGACGCCTTTGATGGCAGCTGAAAAACCCCATATTGACATGCTTGCAAAAAAAGGCAGATGCGGCATGTTCAAGACAATCCCTCCTAATTTCAATACTGGATCAGCAGTTGCAAACCTATCAGTGCTTGGCTATGATCCATTGGTGCATTTCCACGGCAGAGGCGTCTTAGAAGCAGCTTCCATGGGGATTGAATTGGATGAGGATGATGTTGCGTTTAGATTGAATACGCTATGTATAGAAAACAACAAGATCAAGAATCACTCTGCAGGACACATAACCAACAAAGAATCAGCAGAACTGATTAGGACATTAGACACCCAGCTCGGCAATGATAAGGTTAAATTATATCCAGGGGTCAGCTATCGGCATTTGCTGGTTCTCAAGGATGATTACTCTGAGCAGGTTGAGTGTTGCCCGCCGCATGATCACCCAGGGGAACCAGTCGCAAAATTGATGGTCAAGGCAAAATCAGAGAGAGGAGCATCAACGGCGCAGATATTGAACAAGCTTATGCTGGATTCTAAGCCAATACTGGAAAAACATCCGGTCAATATCCAAAGAATAAAAGAGGGAAAAGATCCTGCCAATATGGTATGGCCCTGGTCCCCAGGCAAAAAGCCATCTATGAAGACATTCCCGGAGTTGTATGGCATTAAGGGTGCAGTCATTTCAGCAGTAGACCTTATCAAAGGCCTGGGCATTTATGCAGGATTTGATGTTATTGACGTTCCTGGCGCAACAGGCCTGCATGACACCAATTATGAAGGGAAAGCCGATGCATGCATTGAGGCATTGAAAGACCATGATTTAGTCTATGTCCATCTGGAAGGGCCTGATGAAGCAGGCCATGAAGGCAATGCAAAACTAAAAGTTAAGACCATTGAAGACTTTGATAAGCGTTTGCTCGGCAGGGTTCTTGATAATCTCAAAGAACCGATAAGAATTGGATTGCTCCCCGACCACCCAACACCCTGTGAATTGAGAATTCACGTAGCTGAACCCATTCCATTCCTTATATATGACAAAAAAGTGAGACCAGATCAGGTAAAACAATATGACGAGCTCAGCTGCAGTAAAGGAGCCTATGGCTTGCTGGAGAAGGACCAATTCATAAAAAATCTGCTGCAGAAGACTACATCTTCTCGCCGAAATGAGTAGGTATATTCCAATTTTCCCCATGATTCTTGACCCAAAGTCCAACAGCAGTGATCATATCATCAACTGCAAATCTATATTTTTTGTCAGGTAAGAAATGGTCCCTGTATCTACTATCATTTGCAAGAAGAGAATGCTGGTTATCGGTGTCGACAATCCTAAATGTTAGTCCAATTACTTCACCTAATTTCTCTACAATATACCTAACTTCAACACAGGGACCTGCAACATTCATTATAGTTGCATATTTTTCATTTTCAGGATGTAATTGGATACCGGGAGCAGTACCTTTACCTGAAGAACTGCTGGATGCTGTCAGAAGTTGATCGATAGCAGATTCATTAGCATCATTCTGCCAAATAAGATTTATGAATGGTGCTTTTGCCAAATAGATTTCTTCATTTTTTTGAACTTTTCTAGCCAAATCTACTATAACCCCATAACAAAAATGTTGAGAGTACATCAAACGATTAAAGGAAAGTCTTGTTCCTGTTTCCCTAGCGACACTTTCAAAGGACATTTCTCTCCCCAAAACACCGAATCCGTAAGGAAAAGTTGGACCCAAAGGATCATTCTCACGAGAACCTCCTGCGTCAAAATAGGTCTTTTCATAGGGGTTGCCTGAGGAAAACACAACTATCCTATCTGATTTAGAATGACGCCTTGCAAATCGCTCAGGTAATATGACATTGAGCTGATGAGCTGTTAAGAGATCATCTCTTTTAGTTATATCAAATTTCCTTCCGACCATATAAACTATATGGGGAGCAGTAGGCATCGCTGCCAATTCCTCTGGCCTTAAAAAATCTGCTTGAGATAGGACCACATTTCCATATTGATTTAATTGGGAAGGCCTGCCTTTTGAAAATCTAGCTGACACTACTACATCTTGTTCAGAATCCGCTCTGGCTATCATAGCACCTAGTTCTGGACCCATCTTACCGCTTCCACCTGCTACTAAGTAATTCCCATCAAGATGAACAAGATTTTCACGTAATCTGTCGCTAGGTGCAGTCATAAAATCCCATATAAAAGAATGGGTTAAATCATTTGCCAGAATAGCTCGCTGTACTAACTCTGTTAATGGTCCAATTGCTTCCGGCATTTCAGAAAGGAGTGGAATAGCTTTTTTAAAGATTCCGTAAAAAAGAGACATTCCTAAGTGTATGACTATGCCAAATTGGATGGGAACCCCAAATGAGGTAACAACAATGACGCAAATGGGTGAAGTGTTAAAAATAAAAAATTTTTAACATGCTCAGATATATTTGGTCTCCGACATCTCTGAGCTAGAGGTTTTACGAAGTAAAACTGGTTTGCCGTCATAGTTGTTGTTACCGAATGCCACTATCTATAACGACTTTTTCGAAACCTTTATAAACAAAATTTCAGCACCCATACATGCCACTAACAACGGTGATTACATGGGAAGAATAAAGACAAAGCTGGTAAAAAGGGTAACAAGAGACCTGATCGCTGAGCACAGGGAAAAGTTCTCAACTGATTATGAGGAAAATAAGAAAGCTGTCTCGGGTCTCGCTGAAATCCAGAGCAAGAAAGTTAGGAATACCATTGCGGGGTATATTACTAAATCTATCAAGAAGGGATAGCCATGCATGAAGATAACAGTATCTTCATAGGAGGAAAGCCTTTCATGAACTATATAACTGGTGTGGTTATGCAGTTCACTACCAAGAATGCATCGGAAGTCATTCTGAAAGCAAGAGGCAAATTCATAAGCAGGGCTGTTGATGTCGCTGAAGTTTCCACCAAGAGGTTTCTGGAGAACACTATAATAGTGAAAAATATCAGGATAGACTCTGAAGGCTTCAAAAACCAGGAAGGGAAAGATGTAAGAGTCTCTGTAATTGAGATAACATTGAGTAAGAAGTGATGTGAGATGCTACGAATTGAAATCTATGATAGAGAAGAGTCTGCGCTGCAGCAAGCCATCCAGTCCACAAGGTGATTTATGAAGCGCCTCATCAAGCATCGGTTTTGATTAGTTTTATATAGTTCTCTATTTTTGTCTTTGAACACGGGCCTGTGGTGTAACGGATTAGCACAGTTGGCTTCGGACCAGCTAATCAGGGTTCGAATCCCTGCAGGCTCATACTTCAATTTTGACCATCAAACCATAGAATGGTGGAATGGTATTGTTTCAACATAATCAATATAAATCACAACTTATCTTAAGTAAAGATGCAAAAATTCGAATGTACCCGCTGTGGTAAATGTTGCACCAGCCTGCCTGACGTTACCTCTTTTGGTATGGTGGTCTTCGGTTTTGAGGCAAAGAAGCTGGCACAAATCGCCAAAGAACGGAACATCCATCTTGATCTGCAGCCATCTTTGGCTCTCTCAGATGAAAAGTCGAAGCAGGAGTTGGTGATTCTGCAGAAATTCAACCATCATGATTGCCCATTCTACAAGGATCATGCTTGCACCATCTATGAAGACCGGCCCATCCTCTGTCACGCCTTCCCCATCATCACAGCAGGATTATTCTCAGATGGAGAAATCATCAAAAGTGCATATTGTCCTGGAAACGAAAAGCTGAATCTAAAGGGTGCCACAAGCATCAAAGAAGTCATAAAGGTGTATAGTGTAAGACAAAAATAACGCATATTTATATACTAGTTCTGCTTCTGTAATTGTATGATAAACCTACAAACACGAGAACTCGTTCTGAAATGGAGCAAAGAAGACAAAACGCAGCAACAGATTGCCGACTTAGTCGGCTGCAATC
>DATDXC010000073.1:0-5907 GCA_035289425.1 Candidatus Nanoarchaeia archaeon | reverse complement strand
TAAGAGTGGATGACAATGGCCTTGAGCTGGCGCGAAAAGCACTCAAGCGAGCAGGTACAAAGCTTCCCTGCGGCACTTCTATCGTTGAGAAAAGTATTTAAAGGATAAGTTTTCTGATTACTGCATGTTTGAACTGCCTGCTATACTGACATTCAATAAATATCTGCATTCGGCTATCATACTTGTTGTGTTCTATCTTGTCACCAGATTTATCCTCTGGGTCATCGAAAGGTATATCATGGCCTTAGCTCGGAAAACAAAGACAGATATTGATGACAGGCTGCTTGCCAAGATGAATGGGCCTTTATC
Organism: Candidatus Nanoarchaeia archaeon; assembly: GCA_035289425.1. Classification (GTDB taxonomy): domain Archaea; phylum Nanobdellota; class Nanobdellia; order Woesearchaeales; family DATDXC01; genus DATDXC01. Next base: position 5,598 of record DATDXC010000073.1, on the reverse strand, counting down.
CATGCTGATTCTTTTGGGAGGCATACGGCTTGCTATGCTGCCCTTGCAATTTACTGATGAAGTCATAAGCATCATGAGCGAAATCATATTCAGCATAATGATAGGCGTTGTTGTGTTCACGGTCTTAGGCATAATTGACATCATCGCTGACCATTTCGGGAAAAAGGCGCATGCCGGTGACTCAAAAATTGATGAACAGCTCGTCATGCTCTCAAAGCGATTTGGAAAGCTCATTGCGGTTATTGCAGGATTCTTGTTCATCTTAAGCGTGTGGAAGGTTGAGGTAGGGCCATTCCTTGCATCGCTCGGTATTGCCGGCCTTGCAGTTGCATTTGCATTGCAGGAAACATTGGGAAATATCTTCGGAGGCATTTCGTTAATCCTTGACCGGTCTGTAAAAGTAGGGGATATCATCAAGATTGAAAGCGGAGAAATAGGAACAGTCTTTGATGTGGGGCTAAGGGCCACCAGAATCAAGACATTCGATAATGAGATCATAATTGTACCTAATGGGAAAATGGCCAACAGCCAGATTCAGAATTTGGTGCTGCCTGATCCGTCCATCAGGGTTACGGTTGATTTTGGCGTCCAATATGGGGCTGATCCGGAATTCATTAAGGCTTTGGCTGTTGATGAAGTCCAGAAGATCAAATGCGTAATGCCAGAACCTGCCCCCTGGATATTGTTCAAGGAGATGGGAGACAATGCATTGTTGTTCAGCATCAAATTCTGGGTAGATGACTTAAGCAAGAAGTGGGAAGCGCATCAGGAAGCCATGACAAGGATATATAGGAGACTCTACAAGGAAGATATCGGGATACCATTCCCCCAGAGAACCGTTTGGATGCATAATGCAGGCAAAGCGCCAAATTCATCGCCATTTGAAAAGAAATATGCCCAGTTCCAGAATAAGTATAATGTTACTTTGGTCAAAAAAGAAGACCAAAAGAATCCTGAACAGCAGGATACCACCAAAGTTCAGGAGAATGCTGAAAAAGAAGCTGCAAAACGCAAGAAGGAGTAATCTTTAAATAATAGTATTCTATTCCAGAGCATATGATAACCGCAATAGCGGCTTAAGTTTCTTTCATCGTTCTAGTTTTATGCACATGAGACTAAAAAGCCCTTCCATATTCATCGGCATCCAAGGAGATGGTTACATTAGCTTTGGCTCTGGCCAGCCGGATCTGCCACCCCCAGAAAGAGTGTTCAAGATACTGCCTTCCTATCGGCAGTTTAAGTATGGCTTAATTCAAGGCCAGGTGAATTTAAGGGAAGCGCTCTCAAAGCAATTCAAGGGATCTGACGAGGACGATTTTGTAATCACCAATGGGGCTTCTGAAGCATTAGACCTGGTTTTTAGGGCTCTCTGCAGACCAGGAGATAAAGTGCTCATGCACAAGCCTTACTATTATTCTTATCCGCCACTGCTCCAGGCAAGCAGCATTGAATCAGTGTACACAGAAACAATCAAAGGCAAGATTGACTTTGATGATTTTGATGCCAAAGTAAGGGATTGCAAAGCTGTCCTGATAAATTCTCCATCAAATCCAACCGGAAGGATCCAAGATGTTGGCACCCTCAAAAAAATAGAGAAGCTGACTGCAGATCTCAACATACCATTAGTTTCTGATGAGGTCTACAAAGATCTAATCTATACGAGGGAGAACTATATGCTGCACGGACCGCATGTAATTACCATAAATTCCTTCTCAAAAACATTCGCCATGTGCGGATTGCGGGTAGGCTATCTCTATTCAAATGACAAGAAGGTTGTGCAAGATATCATAGAGATGAAAACACATACTTCCATGAACACCAACATTTTAGCCCAGGAGATGGCGTATGAAGCTACTAAGGTGCCTGCTAGCTATGTACAAAAACAAGTCAAGATCTGGAAAGAGCGAAGGGATGTGATATGTGAAGGATTAAACAAGCTAGGATTGGAGCTGTGGAAACCAGAAGGAGCATTTTACGTCCTGCCTGCAATTAAAGATTCTGAAAACTTTGTATGGAATATGTTCAAGCAGCATAAAGTTATCACCTATCTGGGAGAATGGTTTGGAGCGCCTGGCAGAGTCAGATTAAGCTATGCTTTGGATGTGGAGAAGATTGAGGAAGGGCTCAGCCGGATAGAAAAGTATTTAAAGAACAATTAGTCAGGCATTTCTGGGGTGATTTCATGGCAGTTGGATGGTTCATTTATGTTATAGTTTTGGTCTTCTTGTCCTCTTTGAAAGTAGTTTATCAATATCAACGCGGGGTAAGATTTACTTTAGGAAGATATTCTGGCATCATGAATCCTGGATTACGCTTTATCTGGCCCATCATACAGAAATGGGAGAAGGTTGATATGCGAGTTAATGTCATCGATGTCCCTGACCAGGATTGCATCTCCAAGGACAATGTCTCAGTTAAAGTCAATGCAGTTCTCTATTTCAAGGTTACTGAAGCAGACAGGGCAGTTATCAAGGTTGAAGATTATTTGTATGCTGTTTCACAGCTTGCGCAGACAACTATGCGTAATGTAGTGGGTGCGACAACCCTTGACCAGCTATTGAGCAGCAGAGATGAGATCAACAAGAAGATCGAAGAGATTGTGGACAAGGCATCAGAACCCTGGGGCATTAATGTGCAGTCTGTTGACCTGAAAGATATTTCCCTGCCAGATGAGATGCAGCGGACCATGGCAAAAGAGGCTGAAACTGAACGGGAGCGAAGAGCAATGATCATTATCTCAGATGGCGAGAGGCTGGCTTCCTCAAACCTTATGAAAGCAGCTGGCATCCTGGGGAAGTCACCCGGTGCAATTCATCTAAGGACATTGCAGAACTTCAATGACATATCCAGCGATCCTTCAAACACTATTGTGTTTGCAGTTCCGGTTGAAACTCTCGGGGCTTTAGAAGGCTCCATTAGGAGGTAAAAATGGCATTACTTGGATGGATTTTGGGATTAGGAATCATTATCATACTGCCTATTCTATTGGGTATATGGGTACTGTTGGGTTTACGGGTAATTAATGAGTATGAGCGTGGTGTCAGATTTACTCTTGGAAGATATTCAGGAGCTATCGGGCCCGGCCTTACGGTTGTATTGCCCATCCTGCAATCATGGGAGAGGGTTGACATCAGGACAAAGACAATTGATGTTCCTGACCAGGCAGCCATAACAAAAGATAATGTAACGGTTACCATCAATGCTGTCCTGTATTATAAAGTCACTGATGCCAAGCTGGCAATCATAGAGGTAACGGATTTCATGTATGCTACATCCCAGATAGCCCAGACAACATTGCGGGATGTTGTCGGAAGCGTAAGCTTGGATGAGCTATTGACTAAGCGAGATGAGGTTTCCAGCAGGATTCAGAAAATAGTTGACAAGGCAACTGACCCCTGGGGAATCAAGGTCGAGTCTGTTGAGCTTAAGCATATTGAAGTTCCTAAAGAGATGCAAAGAGTGATGGCGCGTCAGGCAGAAGCTGAAAGGGAACGAAGATCAGTCATCATCAAATCAGAGGGAGAGGTCACTGCTGCCCAAAACCTTTCTGATGCTGCGCGGAATCTGACCAAATTTCCCGGAGCATTGCATCTGCGTACCTTGCAGACTATCAATGACCTAAGCTCTGACAAAAGCAATACGGTTGTGTATGCGCTGCCCAAGGAGATACTTCTGACTTTTAAGAAGCTAAGCGGCGGCAAAATTTAGGGCATGGATTTCCATAGAAATAACCTAGACAAAGCAACCTCTCCTTACTTGCAGCAGCATAAAGATAATCCAATCCACTGGCAGGAGTGGAACACGCAAGTACTGGACTATGCCAGAGCACATAAGAAAAATATTTTAGTTTCCATCGGGTATGCCACCTGCCATTGGTGCCATGTCATGGCGCATGAAGCTTTTTCTGATCCTGATGTTGCAGAATTCCTGAACGAATATTTTGTCTCCATAAAGGTTGATAGAGAGCAGCGTCCTGATATAGACAAGTATTTCATGGGTTTTATTTCAAGGACGACTGGTCAGGCAGGCTGGCCTCTGAATGTTTTTCTGAATCCAGAGACCAACCCCATTGTTGCAATGACCTATGTGCCGCTGCATCCAAATTATGGTCTTCCTGGTTTTTTACAGGTGCTTCAGTTGGTCAGCGAGAAAAGAGAAGGGCTCAAGTACGAAGAAGTTGAGGAAAGCATAGAGCCTGTTGCTGAAGAGAAGCTGCTTGAAATAATAACTGATAACTTTGACAAGGATTACGGGGGATTTGGGAATGCCCCGAAATTTCCGCCGTACAACACACTTCTCTTCCTTATGAGTTACTCGGAAAAGACTGATGGGATCATCACTAAAACACTTGATGCAATGGCTCAGAAAGGATTGCATGATCACCTGCAGGGAGGATTTTACCGATATTGTGTTGACCAAGAATGGAAAATTCCCCATTTTGAGAAGATGCTGTATGATCAGGCAATGTTGTTGTGGTTGTATAGCACTGCTGCAAGGGTTTGGGAGAAATATGGACCCGTAGTTGATAAGTTACTCAAATGTATGGAAGAGACTTTTAAGAGAGACGGAATGTATGTCTCAGCCCATGATGCTGACACTAACCATGTGGAAGGAGACACTTATCTTTGGTCGATATCTGAGTTAAAAAAAATATTGTCTCCAGATGAATACTTACAATTTTCTAAAGTATATCTCCTATCCGAAAACTTTGATGGCAAGATCCATCTGATAAGAAAAAGTGATTCTGTGATACCCGGGATAGAGGAAAAATTATTGAAAGCGAGGAAACTAAGAGCCCAGCCTTTTGTGGATAGAAAAATAGTGACATCCTGGAATGCCTTACTGGGCATTGGGTTGATACATGCGTGGCGATGCACTGCAAGAATGGATCTTCTCAAAAAGGCAGAAGATTTGTTTGTTTCTCTTATCAAAAAACAGTATGTAAAGGGAAAATTATGTCATAGTTACCTTGAAAAAGTTCAGAAGCAAGAGTTCTTAGAAGATTATGCAGCCATGCTGCTCTTCGCTACTTATATACATGAAGAAACCGGAAAATATCAAGAAATAATGGAGAAGTTAGCAATAACTCTGGAGTCATTTCATCAAGGAATTTGGATTGAAAGCAGTAATCCTGACTTTAAACAGGTTAAGGCTGGAACATTTGACCATCCAACACCTTCTTCTGTTTCCTTAGCTGAACTTGGATTGTTACGATGCAAAATCCTGCTTCAGAAAGAGTATAGCTCTTTAGAGTACGGCGCGCCATTAGCGCAGGATTTCCATAACTATTCTGCGCTGGTAAGCTCTGGGGGATGGCACATCATACACAGCCCTGTCAAACTCGATTGGCTAAAGCTCCCGATAAATACCCTACAAGTTCGTTCCCCTAAAATCCAGGATTGTTATGGGAGAAAATGCCTGGAATTTGGTACTGAAGGAGAGCTCTACACCCATCTAGGAAGCATTTAGTGTAAGACAAAAATAACGCATATTTATATACTAGTTCTGCTTCTGTAATTGTATGATAAACCTACAAACACGAGAACTCGTTCTGAAATGGAGCAAAGAAGACAAAACGCAGCAACAGATTGCCGACTT
>DATDXC010000072.1:0-19652 GCA_035289425.1 Candidatus Nanoarchaeia archaeon | reverse complement strand
CGTTTTGTCGGCGAAGCTCAACGACAAAATACGAAAATTAGTTCACAAACGGGGGTACCCCATGGTGGGGTGTGTCCTTTTTAAACTTTAAAAACGACATATATACCCTAGAAGTGAGAACTAATTACCGAATTATTCAATAAAATTTCGGGGTTTAAGGCGCTATAAATGCAGAATTTTATGGTTCAGTGGCTGAGTTTTTTTACTACATTATCCCCAATCTGGTAGCTTCTGTTGCAATACACGCAAACCTTTCTTTTATCTTTCAAGAGCATTGACTTTGCCTGGTATTTCATACGGTGCTTACACTGGGGACATTGCAATAGGAGTATCATTCTGAGTCTTTTTTGTCTGCATCCAAAGGTTCTTCTGACTCCTCTTCTTCGGATTTTCCCCATTTGGTTTTGTCAATTTCAATATCTGATTCGGGCTCTTCTTCTTTCTTTGGATGAAGCATTGCCTCAACTTCTTTGTCAACATCTGAGGTCGCTGGCTCTTCAGAGGACTCTGCTGGCGGCTCATCCTCTACGATGGGCGTTTCGGCAGATTCATCAGCAGTTTGCTCTTTTTTTAGGCCGAGGATCTCATCCACCCTTTTATCAACTTCATCTTCCTGCTCTTCGGTAATCGCTATACCCTTTGGTTCTTCTTGTTTTTGGGATGGTTCCTGGATCTCTGGTTCATCTATGACTTCTAAGGATCCTAAGCTATCGGTATAAGTCTCCACCGGGGGATTCTGCTCAGGAAGTTTTTCCTCAGGAGACTCATCAACTACTTCTAATTGGACAGGATTTCCTTTGGCATCAATCAGGTCAACTTCCTTAGGAGGTTGAGACAGCTTCCGTATCTCTGATTCCTTATCTTCGATAGCCTCTGCCAGGCCTTCAAAATCCTTGAACTGCTCTTTCAATTTTCCCTCAGGAAGGCTGAAGTAATCAAAGAATTTGGGGGCTAGCTTGATGAGCTTGGTTCTGCCATATTTCTGCCGTGAGATATAGCCCATCCCTTCTAGTTCCTTCAGGTGGTCATATGCCTTGTTGGTCCTGATCTTGATGAGGTCTGCCTGCTTTATGGGGTATTTGAAGGCTATGACTGCCAAGGTTTCCATGAGTGTCTTATTCAGTTCGGTCTTGGTAACAATATTCTTTACCACATTAAGATAATCGTCTTTTGTGGTAAGTTTCCAATAATCGCCATCCTGCTGCACTATCAGGCTAGAAGGTTTGCCGTCATAATCCTGCTTTAAATCCAGAAGCATGGCATGCAGCTCAGCAGGGGATTTCCTGCAGATCTTTGACAATTCAGTTTCAGACATGCGTCTGCCTGAAGAGAATAGCAATGCCTCCACCTTCTTTTTAAGATCTTCCATCAGAGAAGACTATACGAATCAGCTTCTTTTTTAATCTTTCCTTCTGCAACAAGCTCTGTCAAGAATTTATCAAGCTCTTCCTGGGCAATGCCGCTCAGCCTGGCTATCTCTCCTATAGGTGCTTCCTTTTTGACTGCCAGTACAATAAGGATGTTATTCTTCAATGAGGTCTTGAGGTTTTTCTTCAGGAAATCTGCCTCATTCCGCAGCTTCTTGGCAACCATGTCTACGCTATGGAGCTTTGCCTGCAGGTCATTGAGGATGTTGGATAGTTCCCTGTTCTTAATAGCAAGCGCTTCTGGCTTGAGTATCTCCATCGAAGAAGGCATATAATCAAAACAGAAACCAATTACCTGGGAGAAATCCTTGAAGATTATCTCCAAATCAGCAAATGTGCTGAACATGTCATCCTGCACCTGGGAATCTGAAAAATATTCCTTTATGATCAGGATACCGGTATCTGCCTTTATCTGCTTGATGTACATCTGGATTGCATTTTCCACATGCTCCTTTGGTTTCCCCAGTACTTCGATGATCGTTCTGCACCGAATGTAATTCTTCTCCTCTTCCATCCTTCGCAGGAATGATACCTGATTTAAAAAAGTTTGGAAATATCTTTCTTAAAGAGCAGAAAGAGCACCAGAAGCGTCAGAACAATGATCAGAAAATAAGGGATTGAGTCTTTTGCTTTCAGTGCTGAAGATTCATACACCAGGGCGTAATCCAGCAACAGGGTTTCCAATTCTGCCTTAGTCGCCACCTGCTCTTCTAGAGGGATTGCTGCTGCATAGGCCACTGGCAGAAGCTCAGCGTCATGCAGGGTTTCTGTCACACTGAGAGAGGCAGTAATCTCTTTTTCGGTCTTTTGGTCATCGCGCTTGAGCCTCACTTTCAGATTATAGTTTCCAGTATCTGCATCTTCTATAGTGTTGGTAAGCTCAACCTCCTTATTTTGACCAGATCTTACCAGAACTCTCTGCATGTTCTGTTGTCTCTCGCCTGAGTAAGATTTTGAGCCCCGATAGGCATAACTGTACAAATCAATGAAATGGTCCTGGTCGTCATTGTTCTCCACTTCAACCATTACTGAGAAAGGCTCACCAACCTCAACCACTGCAGGCATCTGGGAGATATTGAATTCAAGAGGGCCTTTCTTAGGCGTTGCTTCAACGTATTGTATACCGCAAGTATCTCTGCTGGTCCCCTTAACCTTTATGGGATATGAATCCTCTTCCAGCGAGGAAGATGTCCATGCAACCTTAACATGGTAAGTGCCATCACCAAACCCATTGTTGCAGTTGGGCAGGAGCGGGATGGGTAGGGACAAGGAATAGTTAGTGAATTTGTCAAAGAGGTCTGCCTTGGTGATCTTTGAGATGCGGTCTTCGTCATCCTCTACATACACCTTTATGCTTTGTTTTGATGTATCTCCCTTATAGATGTTCAGCTGTGCCTTGATGATATCTCCAAAGGCTGCTTCATCGTTTGAACCTAGGTCATCAATAGCCACAATCTCGAAATAGGAATCGGCATTTACTCCCTCTTCCTCATTCTTCCTGTTCGGTGTGGGCAGGCGTTCCTGCCACACATTGTCTACCAAGGACCAGGAAAGCTCTTCTGATGAGCGAGCGTAGCTTGTGTGATCCATAAGGTTTCTATCAGAATCAAAAAATCTCACTTCCTCAAAACCGTCATTGCCCAGAAATCCAGAAGCCCCATTCGTAAAGACTGCCAAATATCCTGAGGGAGCTATTATTGTCTCATTTAAAGTATTGGTCGAAGTTATATAGAGGGAATGCCCGCTGAGATCCTTGAAATAGGATGCAGCCAAATCAAGTGATGCAGTTCCTGCATTGTACAGCTCTATGAACTCGCCATCAGGCATGGCTGCATCGTCTTCGCCAGCTGGATTAGGCAGGAACTCATTTATCAGGATGTGTGAAAAGTCCTGACTGGTGAAGCTGTTCTTGCTGCCGGGCGTACCACCTATGTAAAGGCTGCAATGAAAGCTGCCATTGAAAAATTCAAGTGAAAAGCCCTCACTGCAGGAATCATCATAGCGTACTTCGTCTAGGGGTGAGTTATTGAGGTAAAGGAAAACTCCATCAATGGGATTTAGACTGTTACCGATTGTTTTTCCTGCAGAGTATATTGACACATTGAATTGAGAATAGTTAAACCCTTCCTCCACAATCAAGGAAAAGGGGCTGTCAAAAGAAGCCAACTGATGCAGGGTGTCGTTAGCGTCAAGATCTCCTATCAAGTATTCTGATAGATTAATTAGGCTGTCTGAGTAGATCTCGACAAATTCGAGGTTGTTATCAACTCCAAGCGGATTGTACATCACTTCATTTATATGCAGATCTGCGAGAACTATGCTGTTTAGGCATATGAACACAAACAAAACAATATACTTGTCCAATTATACCGCCATAAGCTCAGTAGAATTTGGTATATATAAAATGTTAGGTAAATTCAACAGGCCTGAGCACCACAACTACACTTTGATCTGGGTCAGGAAGTGTATCAATCAGCTCCAGCCTGACTGTCTTCTTTCCGATGCCAACTTCCAGGTTGGTATTCTCAGAATGCCTGACCCATGATCCTGATCCAATCACATCGTCAAGGGAGATGGTGCGAAGAAATCCGGCTTCCTTAACCTCTTGGGAGTATGTCTCGTATATCTTTAGTCCTACCTTAGGCATTATGGTCCTTTCAGCATTGTTGATTATAGTGATGTTTATCTGGCTTATTTGGGAGATGTTGCCTACCGTGCTGAATTGCAAGGAATCAAAAGAGAGAGAAATACCATTGCTTGCGCTGATATAGGGCGTATTTGTTTCTGGTGGGGCCTGGGTGCATCCCTCTGGAGAATCTACTATTGCACCTGAAGAACATCTATATCGGTATACATATTCAGTCAGCAGTTTCTCTTCGCAGCTGTCACAACTGAATTCAGGGCATTGCGGGCATTCCTCATAGACGGGGCATTCGTTCGTTATTATCTCTGCTTGTGGTTTGAGGTAATAGGCAATATATGCTGATGCAGCCAGCAAAAGCAAAAGGAGGAATATGTTTATGAAAAATCTTCTGAAAAAAAGGAGCTTCAGGCCTCTACCGATATGCTTCATGCCAGAACCAAAAGAATCCGGATCTTTGTCAAATCTCTTATCACCCTTAAAAATGTCATCCATGTTTTTGATTATGCGGTTTCGCCTATTTAAATTTTTTGATATAGGATTCACTATTTCAGAATGCTCCTAAAGATTTTAATAGTGTTAGTGCGCTGGAAACTATTGGGTGGTTATACAGTGGCATTTTTGAAGTTTTTAAAGAAAAGGGAAACTGAAGAGAGTTTGGATGTTCCTCCTATGCCTCCGTTAGGTACTGAACAGACTTCTAATGAACCTGAAGGGGATATAAGCGAGGAAGAGATAATGCCTAGAGGTGCTGATGACTTAACACTGCCTGAATTGCCTCCGTTGCCCTCTGATGAGCTTCCTGAATTAAAGGATTTTGATAAGTTACCACAGTATCCTATGGAGAACAAGCCTGATTTTGATGAACCATATGCCCAGCCAAGGCAGCCGGATTCATCGCCAGCAGAAGAGGGTCCTTCATTTCTTCCTAAGGGCAAGAAGACCATTTATCTAGATATGCAGAAATTTAAGGAACTGGCAGGAGACCTGCAAAGCATACGGTCTGACCTGAAAGAATTTAATTTGATCCTGGAAGAAGAGCGCAAAGAAAGCACATTATATGGGAAACTGCATACTAATCTGGGAGAGGTCCATAGGAAACTGCAGTTCATGGACAAAACATTATTCAAGGGGTGATTAACATGGAAGCTAAGGTTTTTGTCAAGATTGGCCAGTATAAGGATGTCCTCGATGCTATGGGATCTATCAAAGATAAATTGGCTGAGGCCAAGGATATTCTTGCCAGGATAAATGATCTCAAAGCCAAAGAGGATGAGGAACTGGCTGAATGGAAAGAGAAGATTGCTGAGGTTGAGGGCAAGATAGAGAGGATCGATACCTCGCTGTTTGAGCCGGAAGTATGAAAGAAGAAGAACTGTACTATGTAAGCGTAACCGGAGCTGACGAGTTACGCAGAGAAATCCTCACTAGTTCCCGGAATGTCCTGGAAATCATGAAGAATTATGAGCGGTTTAAGTCTGCTAACCTGACTCGGCTGCATGAGACTGAGAAACTTAAGGTCAAGGTGAGGGAAATCTACCGGCTCATAAACAAGCTAAAATCTTCTCTGCCGCCTATCAAGGTGCCGAAAGCGAAGAAAGCCAGAGAACAGGCAGTTAAGCGGGATGATAGGGGAGATGCTGCACTAGACTCACTTGAAGCTGAGCTGCATGAGATAGACAGGAAACTGAATTCTCTTGGATAAGATTTTTAAATGATGAGATAATTCTCAACGGTTATGCGGGGATGCCGGAGTGGCCAAACGGGATAGACTCAAGGCATTTGAAGTTCGAGTGTTACCTTGCGTAATGCGATGAAAAAATCATTTGTAAGTCATCTATTGGCTTAGTGCCTACAGGGGTTCGAATCCTCTTCCCCGCATATTTTATTTTTGAGTCAAATAAATTAAATCAGACTGATTCTCATGTATTTTTTAAGAAAGTTTAACCAAAATTTCCTAAGAAGCTTTTGATAGTCTCAGCAGTCACCTGTTTGTCCCTTATCATCGAATCAAACAAAGCGCGGGCCTTTCCTTCCACAGTATGAGCTTCCCCTCCCCCCAAATCATTTCTTCCCCCTTTGATAAGACGCTTGCTTGGCCTAAAACGCGGCTTTAAATAACTCGAGACAACGGCAGCAGCAAAGGCTCTTCTAACTTGGTCATGAACGGCATATGTATATGCTAGATTGTACCAAAACTTATGATTATTAGGTTGCAATGCCACTCCCTTTGCATTTTCTTCAGCTGCAAGCCTAAATTCTCCCCGCATATTATAGAGCTGTGCAAGTTCATTATGGACACGGGGTAAGGTGGGGTCTTCTTGCAGGCCCTGGTTTAAATAGGCTTCAGCTAACCCGAGTGGATTCTCGTGCCTGTAAATCCCACGACTAACATCATCTATAATATAGGCTGCGGCTTCAACACAAAACTCAGCTTGCCGCCGACCATGAGTGCCGGGGTCTATCGGAGGAGGGGCTCTAAAAAAATTTGGTAATCTCATAAATATGAAAGAATGAGGGAGTGTTTAAAATATTTTCCCCAAACCTTTTTAAATCCCGTAAAACTTCTTTTTATCATGGGAGAAAACCTATTCAATAAAGTATGGAACCTGCATGCTGTCAGGAAACTCGATTCTGGACAGACTCAGCTTTTCATAGGGCTGCACTTGATCCATGAGGTTACCTCACCACAGGCATTCCAGATGCTGCGGGAGAGAAATCTGAAAGTGTTGTATCCTAAAAGGACATTTGCTACTGTAGACCATATAGTGCCAACAGAAGACCAGCAACGGCCATTCCAAGATAAATTAGCAGAAGAGATGATGAAGGCATTGGAAAAGAACTGCAAGGAGTTTGGAGTGCAGTTATTTGGTTTAGATACTGAGTATCAGGGCATAGTGCATGTCATAGGGCCTGAATTGGGATTAACGCAACCAGGCATGACTATTGCGTGCGGTGATTCACACACTTCAACCCATGGTGCTTTTGGCGCAATAGCGTTTGGCATCGGCACATCTCAGGTCAGGGATGTGCTTGCTACCCAGACAATGGCCCTGGATAAATTGAAAGTCAGAAAGATCGATGTAGATGGAACTCTGCATAAAGGGGTTTACTCCAAAGATATAATCTTGAAGATAATTGCTCAGTTAGGAGTCAATGGCGGCTTAGGGCATGCGTATGAGTATGGCGGCAAAGCAATCCAAGCATTGAATATGGAAGAAAGGATGAGCATCTGCAACATGAGCATAGAAGGAGGAGCCAGATGCGGCTACATAAATCCTGACCAGACTACATTTGATTATATCAAAGGAAGAAAATATGCTCCTAAAGATTTTGGCAAGGCTGTTGATTTCTGGAAGTCAATAGCTTCAGACTCTGATGCTGAATATGATGGTGAAGTTTCATTAGATGGGTCTGAGATAGAGCCAATGGTAACATGGGGCATAAACCCTGGACAGGCCATAGGCATCAGCGAAAAGATGCCTAAGTTATCTGAATTGCCCAGCCATGAAAAAGGCACTGCTCAAAGAGCTTATGAACATATGAGCTTTAAAGAAGGACAACCAATCAAAGGAACCAAAATCAATGTAGCATTTGTGGGATCATGCACCAACAGCAGGATAACTGATCTACGGGAAGCTGCCAGGTTTGTCAAAGGGAAATCAGTTGCTAAAGGCGTCAAGGCAATTGTTGTTCCTGGATCAAAACAGGTAGCAATACAAGCGCAAAAAGAGGGACTTGACAAGATATTTTCAGATGCAGGATTTGAATGGAGAGGAGCTGGATGCTCAATGTGCTTGGCTATGAATCCTGATAAACTGCAGGGCAGAGAGATATGCGCTTCAAGCTCCAATAGAAATTTCATAGGCAGGCAGGGATCTGCAACCGGAAGGACATTGCTGATGAGCCCCGCTATGGTAGCAGCTGCCGCCGTAAATGGGGAAGTGGTTGATATCCGATGAAACGAGATAAGATTACGGGAACAGGAATTCCTATCCAGGGAAATGATATTGATACAGACAGGATCATCCCAGCCAGATTCATGAAATGCGTAACTTTCGAAGGATTAGGAGAGTATGCATTCTATGATGAAAGGTTTGATGAAAAGAAGAAGACAAAGAAACATCCAATGAATGATGATAAGTTCAAGGGAGGAAGTATTTTGATCGTCAACAAAAACTTTGGATGCGGTTCTTCAAGAGAGCATGCACCGCAATCATTGCAGAAATACGGAATTAAAGCATTGGTTGGAGAAAGTTTTGCAGAAATATTTGCCGGAAACTGCACGGTGATGGGGATTCCAACTGTAACAGCACCCCATGATGCTATTGAAAACTTGATGATGGTTGTAGAAGAACAACCAGATACAGAGATAGTTGTAGATCTTAACCAGAAAAAGGTAGTCTACAGCGATTTTTGTATTGACATTGATGTTCCTGACTCATTCAGGCATTCTTTAGTCAAAGGAACCTGGGATTCAACGAGTGAATTGTTGAAGAATAAGAAAGAGGTTGAAAAAACCGCTACTCGGCTTTCCAACATTTATTAAGATTTATAAATTATGGTGTGTTCTTCTTTTGGGTGGCAGATATATTAGAACTTGGTCCTCTCAATGACGTTGTGGTTAAATCCTTTCATACAGGCCATATTGAGGCAGGTCCAGATATAACAAGAGTATTGACTGCACAAGCATTCTGCAGCAGGCTGAGAGCAAATGAAGGCAGGCATCCGGTTGACCTCATCCTCAGGGGTTACACTGACCCACCTTATGAGGGCTTAAGCCCCAGAGATCAGACTTTGCTGCATAGGGCTATACTTCTCAATTCGTTAGATGATGCCATGATTCGGGTCTTTTCTCCAACGCTCGTGTCTCTTGAGTCGGGTTCTGGAAAGCACAGGGGGTTAGTACAGATTGACAGGTCTGAGGGAGGCAAGAATGTACCGTATGAGTTAGTAGCTCCTCCAATTGGCCCTCATTTTTTAAAAGTGCAACGACCAGGATCAGAACAAGAGCTTATAACTGTTGATTCAACTACATACCAGATTGCCGCAGAACTATACCACAAGATGTCTCAATTGTTCAGAACCGATATTGAAGCTCGCAGAAGACCTGAACAAAGTATCTGGCTGTATCGAACTCCCAATGGGTTTCGAGTGGGTTTATTGAATCTGGGTATGCTTGAATTACAGGAAGATGTAAAACCTGTAGCGTTCTATCTAAACAGAGAGGTAAAGGTACCAAGTGTAACTTATAATTTCGGCATTGATCAACTCTTTAGAGATAAAGACCGGGAATGCGCCCATGATGCACTAATGATGGTCAGAACACTCGGATATGCAGGTAAACGTTATGATTCACCTCTTCTCAGCGTGTTTCTACAACATAAATTTGGCATGGATAGGCAGGGAGTGCATAGCATATTGTCTATTTTGGTTGATAATTGCCATTTGAGCGTGCATATCGATGGCAATCAGAGATATTTTAGCGCTGCACCTAATCCATATGTAGTGGGATTGATTAACGGTGGGTTAAAAGACACCAACAGAAATAGATGTATTTAACCTTTATGTTTTTGTGGATTTTTTTTGCCGCCTTCGGCGGTTCTTGTAATCGACACCCCGAAAGCGCCACCGAGGCCGCGAAGATCCCTACCACCGCCACAGGCACCGAAATCGATGCCAGGGCCATAGAGACACAACCTGTTTATATATGGGCCTGATTGTCGAGCAGCATATTCTGCGCTATCAAAAACAACAGTATGAGTATTTCTTTGGTTTTCGGCAAGCCATGCTCCAAATTCGCCAGCATCAATATCCAAAGATGAATCGCTGTACATGAAATTTGTAATTCCTTCTTTTCTAAATCTGTCAGTAGAAATGGTATGAGTTTCATGTCCTGTGGCAAATGCCCTTCCATTGCGCAGCATTGTATCAACTGCATCATAAACATTATCTCTTAGATTTTCTGGAACAACAAACTCTCTGCCACTTCCATGCGCAGCAATCAAATCGGACAAGAATAATTGGCTGATTGCTCTATCCCTTGCTAAAACAACCCTGCCATCACCTCTTTTATCATAGATAACATCCATATTTGTCCTGCTGTAAGGTGTAAAGGGGCTGTCATCAATGCCAGCCATAAGTAATCCTTTTTCTGCTGGCGAAATTGTATGAAGCCCGTTAGCAGCAAATTCCAACTCTTGAATATGCAATGGTGCTTGAAAAGAAGCGTAAGTAACTGCATATAAGCCGTCCCTTGTTTGCGTCTGCTGAAGTTGTAAAGCCATTCGGTTTCTCTCGCATGGAAAATATAATCTGTTTATAAATGTTTCGTTACTAAGAAGTAATAATAACGCTTTTTCTAAAATCAGTTATTATATCCCAAGACAGCAAAATGACTGCATAGCAACGGAAGAGAAGGCGTTATTGCAGTTTAGTAATGGCTGCGCTCCCTAAGGAGAGAACTTAGGGCGCGGTACTCAAAAAGCAGGGTAACTATCTGCATTTTTTCTTTTTCAATCGGAACCTTTATATAATACCTCTATTTAGGTATGTTTATACTATAAAAAAGGTATTTGAATGTTAACTCCAAAGCAGATAAAGATATTTGAAGCATTCTTGAGAAGACCCTATAAAGAGCTGACTTATAAAGAAATAAAGGACTATTCGAAAGAAAACTCAAACTCCATAATTCAAAAAGCAATAAAAAAATTTCTCACTGAAGACCTTGTGAGAAAGAGAGAAGTAGGAAATATAATTTTGTATACGCTAAATCTGGGGAATAGCACTGTTTTTTCATATTTTGATATACTAACAAAAGAGAAAATATCAAATCTGGTAAAAAATAGTTTACAGATAATCAGAGGAGAAATTTTTAATATTGAATTCGTATCTGTCGTAATTTTTGGATCTTATGCAGAAGGAAAACAAAAAGAAAAATCCGATTTAGATATTGCAATTTTTGTAAACTCGGTAGAGGATAAAAAGAACTGTGAATTATCTATGAAATCTGCGGAATTAAAATCGATCTTACCGCTTGACGCTCATGTAATAACAAAAGATGAAATGCTTCAAATGTTAAAAGACAAACATGAAAATTTAGGAAAGCAGATAGCATACAAACATCTCGCAATTCAAAATCCAATGATATTCTATTCAATACTTACGGAGGGGATGAACAATGGATTCAAAATTGTATATTTATAGGGCAGAAAACGAGATAAAACTTGCAGAGATTATATTTGTCATTAGCGAAGAACCAAACATTCAGAAAGAAACTTTCAAAGTGAATGACCCGGAAACCTATTTTAGCGCAGTAATTGCACATAGTTATTACAGCATATTGTATGGAGCTAAAGCATACTTGACAATGAAAGGAATTGAAGTATCTGCTCCAGAAGAACATAAAAAATCATTTGATGAATTCAAAAAATTTGTTGAAAGTGGAGAACTCGGTGTCGAACTTCTTAAAATATACCAAGAAGCACTAGGTCGGGCTGAATATTTGTTGGGAATTTTCAAAGAAGAAAAAAAGAAAAGAGGAGAATTTACATACAGAACCATGCCCCAGGCAAACAAAGAGCCAGCAAAAGAAAGTATAGCACACGCAAAAACATTTTACAAACATATATTCGCTATTTTAAGCGGAGATAAAAAATGAAGTTTGAGTTAGATGATTATAACAGAAACATAACTGAAAGCCAACTTATAGAAGATTTTATAAATAATATTCTAAACACCCATCACTATGGAACTCAATAAAATAAGCAAGCACATGACTGCTGGTGTGGAGAGAACACCCAACAGAGCTATGTTGAGGGCTATTGGGATGGGGGATGGTGATTTTTCTAAACCACTCATAGGAGTTGCCAGCGCAGGGAGTGAAGTAACTCCATGCAATATGCATCTGGATAAGCTTGCGGAGCATGCTAAAAAAGGAATTTCTGATGCTGGCGGATTTCCCATCAAATATAATACATTTGTAGTTACTGATGGAGAAGCCATGGGCCATGAAGGCATGAAATGTTCTCTAATAAGCAGAGAAGTCATTGCTGATGAGATTGAGCTTGTAACAAGAGGACATCAATTTGATGCCATACTTGCTGTCGGAGGATGCGATAAGACTATTCCTGGAAGTGTAATGCCGATGGCACGCATGAATATCCCCAGCATCTTTGTGTATGGGGGAACCATAAAAGCAGGCGATTGGAAAGGAAAGCCTGTTGATATAGTATCAGCTTTTGAAGCTGTTGGCACATTTTCAGCTGGAAAAATATCAGAAGAGGATAGGCATGGTATCGAATGCCATGCATGCCCTGGTCCTGGCGCTTGTGGGGGGATGTATACTGCCAACACCATGGCATCTGCTATGGAAGCAATAGGGATGAGTTTGCCTTATGGAACATCATGGAGCGGCGAAGATAAAGAAAAAGATGAGGATGCTTATAATACAGGGAAAGCGCTACTTAATCTCATAAAAAAAGATATAAAACCAAGAGATATCATGACCAGGAAGGCATTTGAAAATGCTATACGGGTAGTCATGGCTTTGGGAGGAAGCACCAATGCGGCTTTGCATCTGGTTGCGCTGGCAAGAGAGGCTGAAGTAAAGCTTTCCATCGATGATTTCAATAAATTCTTTGACACTACGCCAGTCATTGCTGACCTGAAACCAGCTGGAAAATATGTCATGACTGACCTCGGAAGAGTTGGTGGAGTTCCCATGATCATGAAAATGCTGCTTGACGCTAAATTATTGCATGGGGAGTGCATGACAGTTACTGGCAAAACAGTTGCTGAGAATCTAAAAAATGTTAAGGTTGAACTATCTGGCCAGGATGTAGTGCATCCATTGAACAGGCCAGTCAAGAAGAATGGTTCCTTTTGCATCTTAAAGGGCAACTTGGCTCCTGAAGGAGCTGTGCTGAAGACGTGCGGCATGGATATCATCAGGCATAAAGGTCCTGCCAAGGTATTTGAGAATGAGGAAGACTCCCTAAAAGCTATACTTACTAATAAAATCAAAAAAGGGGATACTATCATAATCAGATATGAAGGGCCTAAGGGAGGGCCTGGCATGAGGGAGATGTTAGCGCCTACCTCTGCAATAGCTGGATTAGGGATGCAGAAAGAAGTTGGATTGATCACTGATGGAAGATTTTCCGGCGGAAGCCACGGCATAGTTGTAGGACATATAGCTCCTGAAGCGCAGGAGGGTGGACCGCTGGCAATTGTGCAAAATGGAGACATGATCACTATTGACTCAGAGAAAAAAGAGATATCGATAGATATTTCTGCACAAGAAATCAAGAAAAGATTATCGGGTTGGAAGCCTAAAGAAATAAAGTATAAGAATGGCGCCCTATACAAATATGCTAAGTTGGTTAGTTCTGCGAGCAAAGGGGCTATAACAAGCTGATTTTTTATTCCTGCATTTCTTTGAACAGCAGTTATCGAATTGCTGAGCGCATTCTGGACAAGCGATGAAGCGCTTATCACAACTCTCTAGCGCACAATTATGATATTTAGCGCATGGTGACCTGCAGTAGATGCAGATGGTGATGGGCTTTGACTGATTTTCTGGATCAATGTCAACTGCCCCTCTTTGGTCAAAAACAAAGCATTTCCCTTCCCAGTATGCATTGCCACATTCCCTGCCATACTGTAAGATGCCTCCATGGAGCTGATACACATTTTTATATCCTTTTTTCCTAAGATAGGCTGAAGCTTTCTCACATCGGATGCCTCCAGTGCAGTATGTTACAATTTTTTGTTTTTTATCTGGAATTTGCCTTACTACATTTGGCCAATCCCTAAATGTCTTTAAGTTGGGAGTGAGGGCATTATGGAACTTCCCAATCTTGCTTTCATAGTCGTTTCGAGCATCCACCATCAGTAAGTTATCTTTTTTATCCAACCAAGCCTTGAGTTCTTTGGGTTCAACATAAGGCGCAGCATCGTGCATACTGCTCGGGAAATGTGAGGTGATGATCTCTTTTCTCACACGCACAAACATCTTATCAAAGGTATGCGTTGCTGCTCCGGTGTCTTTGAAGAGCATATCTTGGAATCGTTTATCTTTAGTCAGTGCTTTCTGAAATTTTGTTATGTTTGCCGCAGAACCTGAAACGCAACCATTGATGCCTTCTTCAGTGATGAGGAGTTTACCCCGCAGGTTTAATGATTTCGAGAGTTTCAGAAGACTGCTTTGCAGCCTTGCTGGATTAATTATCTTAACATATTTGTAAAACAGGGTATTTTTCATATATTGAGGGAATGTGCAGTTCTTTTAAATATTTTGCAAACAAATTTAAACTCAGACTGTTTCAACAAGCGGTCATGATAGAAATCAATGCAGTAGGCGGTTATAATGAGATTGGGAAGAATATGACTGCAGTCAAGGTAGATAATGAAGTGATCATATTCGACATGGGGCTGCATCTGGATCCGTACATCAAGTACACTGAAGAAGAGGATATGGTCCCTGTTACATCTGCAAACCTGCGGAAAGTGGGAGCAATCCCTGACGACAAGTGCATCCAAGATTGGAAGGATAAGGTAAGAGCAATTGTGCCTACGCATGCGCATCTGGACCATATAGGCGCTTTGGCATTTATGGCCTCACGCTACAATGCTCCCATTATATGCACCCCCTATACTGCTGAAGTCATCAAAGCCATCACCCAGGATGAAAAGGTGCATCTGCGCAATGAGATAAAGGTCATGAATGTGAATTCTGCGTGCAGGATTTCTGATAATTTGAGACTCGAATTCATCAATGTTACACACTCTGTTCCTCAGACAGTCATGGCAGCGTTGCATACCAAGTATGGAACCATACTATATGCCAATGATTTCAAGTTCGATAATCATCCGGTCATTGGCAAAAAGCCCAATTATGAACGGATGGAGCAGCTTGGTAATGAAGGAGTGCTCCTGCTGGTATGTGATTCCACCAGAGCTGACCAGCATGTCAAGACACCAAGCGAGATGGTGGCCAAAGAGATGCTCAGGGATGTTATGATTGGAACGAATAGCGAGGGAAAAGGAGTTATAGTTACCACATTCTCAAGCCATCTTGCCAGGCTCAAGTCCATTGTTGAATTCGGCAAGAAGATGAACCGCAAGATTGTCTTCCTGGGAAGAAGCCTTGCCAAGTATGTCTTAGCTGCTGAAAACATTGATCTGGTACATTTCTCCAAGGAAGTGGAAATAGTGAAGTATGGCGCCAAGATAAAGAAGAAACTGGCACAGATCCAAAAACATGGCAAGGATAAATACCTCTTGGTAGTTACCGGCCATCAGGGAGAGCAGAAAGCTACACTTGCGAAAATGGTACGGGGAGAGATACCCTATGCTTTCAATACTGAAGACCATGTCATCTTCTCTTGCACTGTTATTCCCAGCCAAATCAACATAGAGAACAGGAAAAGGCTGGAAGACCAGCTTGAGCACCGCCATGTTCGCATTTTCAAGGATATCCACCAGTCTGGCCATGCTTCCAGAGAAGATTTGAGGGATCTGATAAATCTGGTCAGGCCCAAATTTATAATTCCTGCGCATGGGGACTTGGCCAAAAGGTCTGCATTGGCTTCCTTGGCTGTTGAAAAAGGATATGCAGAAGGTAAAACCGTCTTCCTGATAAAGGATGGGGACCGTATTTCTCTGAAACCATAAAGAATATAAATGAGGAGGCATTACATAGGAAGGAGGGGGTTTTACTATGAGACTTACATTAGCTGAGCCAACATATCTTAAAGAGTCTGTCACAATCATTTCTGATCTGGTCAATGAGGCCAGATTTAAGGTAACTAAAGAGGCCATTGAGCTTGTAGCCATGGATCCTGCCAATGTAGCTATGGTCATCTTCAAGCTGTTGAGCAGCTGCTTCACTGAATATGATGTAAAGGAAGAAATTGAGATTGCCATCAATCTGGAAAATCTTAAGCAAATTATGCGAAGGGCAGGTGCTAATGATATGCTCAGCCTTGAGTTGGGTGGAGAAAACAAGCTCAAAATCCAGCTAAAAGGGGCCTCAACACGAACCTTCAGCATCCCTATCATCGAGTTAGAGGAAAAAGAACAAAAAGTTCCAGAACTTAAGTTCCCTGTCAAGATTGTGCTCCCTTCACGGACATTAACAGCGGCAATCGAAGATGCTGATATTGTTGCAGAGTCAGTAAGCTTTGAAGCAGAGCCTAAGAAATTCAGTGTCCTGGCCCAGGGAGATTTATCCCAAGCCAAGATCGAGATCCCTGAATCAGAGAACAACAAAATCGATGTGCAGGGCGAGAAAGTGCGGGCCAAGTATAGCATTGAGTATCTTAAGAAGATGATAAATGGGGCTAAGCTGGCAGAATTTGTAGAGATAAGCTTCAATAAGGACTATCCTTTAAAACTAGAATACAAAGCAGTAGATAAAGTATTGCTCAGCTTTATTCTGGCTCCACGGGTTGAGTCTGATTAGTCGATTTGCTCTTGAATAGGTTTTTGAAGAAGTTTATGATCTTCGTAAAGAAGCTTTCTTGAGAGGGTTCTTCTGCCTGAGCCTCATCTCCAACCTCTTCTGGAACTTCTTCAGAAGTTTCGTTTTGTTCTTCTATGCCTGCAATAGGGATCTGCTTTTCGATTTGATACTTGTAGAGGCTTCCTTCAAAATTAGTATTTACAATAGTCTTGATGATCAAAGTTGATTTAGAGTAATCCTGCGGTATGGTGAAACTATAGGAATAAGCTTTCTTTTTTTCACTAGCACCTATAGGGATATCGTCGGTAATGGTGCCCTGCAGAGTTGACTTCACTTCATTAGGAAGAATTTCTATCAAGCTTACTTTATCCAAGGAGGTTGACTGGAGGTTAATGAGCTGCACATCTATGGTAACACTATCCCCCGGGTCATAATTTTCCTTGTCAAGCTCGTGGAGGAGTTCCAGAAGTTTTTCAGTGGGATGCACTGTTACATCGGATGACGCCTTAAAAGTGAATGTTTGGTCTTTGGTATAAGAACCAATGATCTGGATAGTGTAAGTTGTCTTAGACTCGACATCTGGAGCAAGAAGCGTCTTCTTGAGGACTTCCTCCTTCTTTCCTTTAGCTACTTTCTCGTTAATGATCTCTTCTGAGAAGAGGCTGCTATCTATTTTAGCATCAATGCCAGATATTTCTTCATCTCCGGTGTTTTCAAGGTACACGACTACCTTGATATCATCACCTGACTTAGGATTACCGGGACTGATATTGATAAGGGGGGTAATCTTGGTGATGCCAATCCCAAATTTGCTCAAAAGAGATTCCTCATACCTTTGGGTGCCTATCTGGATAGTAGCATTGGTAGCTACAAAATGCTCACCCACCCTGTTAGAGGAGACTTGAACCTGCAAGGATTTATGTGCTCCCTTGTCAATCGTGCCTGTATAGGTAAGATGGGTTCCGTCCTTTTTGAGTTCAGCAGATGAACTGAGGATTTCCACTTGTGAAGAGGTTTCAATGACTAAGTTAGAAACTTTGATAGGATCTTCTCCTTCACTGTTATCTATGGTAAGGTTGTAGGTGGCTTTCTGCGCTTTTTTCGGTGATTTGGGAAGCAATGTTGCGGTAAAGGAATATGGCTTCTCTATAGATAATTCCTCGGAATCTGTTACTGTTTTGAGCTTATCTGAAGCAGTATAGGTAGCGGTTGCTTTTGAGGTAAATTCTGTCTCACTAAGAGCGAGAAGCTTGTAACTGATGTGCTCTGAATCTCCAGGGGTGATCCTTCCAGACCATGTTATAGTATTGCCTTGGCTTCCTGATACCTGAAATGTTGATGGATAGGCGTCTCTGAAGGTAACATCTCTTGCTGATTGCTCACCTTCATTAGTGAGAGTAACCGTAACGTCTATGTACTGGCCAATACTGACTGCAGTTTCCGAAAAGGTTCGCGTCAGGACAATGGAAGGCCCTAAGGTTGAGACTGTGACAGTGATGGATGTGGCATACCCATTATCGTCTAAGGTAGCGCTATCAAAGCAACCTTTGATGCCTTGTTCTTCGAAACACTCCCCTACCTCTAAAATACGAGTAATCTCTCCTACGGTCAGGACAGCCTTATCGTTGCCTTTGCTGTATTTGATTGTTGAGTTGTACTCCCCTGCCTGGAAGTAGGCTCCATCATCTACCGTACCGCTAAACAGCTCCTCAGCATACACTATAGGGAGCAGGATAATAAAAAGCGTAAGATATCGTTTATGCATACCATGCCTCTAGAAATCGCTTATTTAAATAATTTACTCGAAACATATATATAGGTCTGATTTAAGAAACTTGACATGGATTCCGCTACATTATACCTCAAAGAATGGATAATCCAACTTATCAGGAACAGAGATGTAGTTGCCAGAAAATTAGTCGCTATTGAAGATGACCCTTCATTTGATCTCAAGGTTATCTATAAAGATAAGGAACAGTATATATGCGTTAAACCTCTACTGGCTGATATGGAGATGATCCTCAGCAAAATGTCTCCTGATAAACATTATGCGATTGTAACTGCCAATACACTGGGCAACTTCAACCTGCTGCTGCAATTTTGGGATAAGATGGTTGCATTCAGGTTCCTCTGCCTGTACTTTGTAAATCCTTTTTCAAATACTGACAAGAAATGGATCATCTATCCGTATACCCACAGCCAAATCTGCGATGAGGAATCGCTTAAAGTGGGTCTTCGGTCCATCTTTGATGTGGTGGAGCCATTGACTGAATCGGATGTCAAAACAAAGTTTGCCTGATGTACAGAACAAAGATGAAGGAGCTCAACTAATACCAAAGCGCTCTGCGCATTTTTAGTCTTGTTTCCGTGTCTTTGTGTACAAACTCAGAGCAAGAAAAACAGAAGCTGTCCGGCAAAGCCTGCAAATAAAGGTATGAGCAGGTTATCGTCAAGCTCGTCCACGAAGGTCTCTACAAATGTGGCTATAAACGCCATCGCTATGATAATATAGACATTGGAGAGAACTGCGAAGCCGATGATCAGGTTTGTCACCAGTTCAAACAATGTTCCTGCCAGTGTCTTTGTCCTGAATATGGTTGTTTTGCCAAAGATCTTGCCCATGAATGTTGCTGTCATGTCCCCCAATGCAGTCATAAGCAAAGCAGCCAGCGCAATCCTGAAGTCAAAAACCGATAGAGAGATTATCGTAGCAGCAAGAAAGTAGATTATGCCATAATAGCGCTCCCTTTCCTTCGACTTTATGATATGCTCAAAGGAAAAGAATTTGAGGCCTAAATCCAATCTGAGATATTCTTCCAAAAGGAACAAAACCAAAAGGCCAACCAATGCCATCAGGGCAATCTGCTTGCCGAAGAAGTGGTTCAAGATTGCATAAGCAATTATAGCCAGCAGGATGAATATGTGGAAAATCTTCCTCTTGAATTCCTTGAACAAAAGCCAATCCATAGGTAGATCGTATGGAGGTTTGTTTAAATAAGTTT
Organism: Candidatus Nanoarchaeia archaeon; assembly: GCA_035289425.1. Lineage (GTDB taxonomy): Archaea > Nanobdellota > Nanobdellia > Woesearchaeales > DATDXC01 > DATDXC01. Next base: position 116 of record DATDXC010000072.1, on the reverse strand, counting down.
TGATACGGTAGCCGGGACTTTCGACAGCGGACATGCAACGCATGCCCTGGCTTGGGATCCATTGCTGGTTCTGTGGGCCATCTGTTTCGAACCCGGGTATCAACCTTGGGAAGGTC
>DATDXC010000071.1:0-23919 GCA_035289425.1 Candidatus Nanoarchaeia archaeon | reverse complement strand
ATCTTCACAGCCATTGCAATTTCGCCGGGTCTATCCTCAAGACAGTCGCTAAGTCGTTCTACCTTTCGTGCGGGTCTGAACTCACCAGACAAGGAACTTCGCTACCATAGAACAGTTATAGTTACTGCTGCCGTTCACCAGATCTTAGGCCCCCACCTCATCCAAGCCTTGCGGCAAGGAGTCAGCGGAGACAGTAAATTACTGGCACTGGGCAGGTGTCAGCCCCTATACATCATCTTTCGATTTAGCAGGGACCTGTGTTTTTGATAAACAGTCGCTTAGCGTCTTTTGTTGTAGCCACGTTCATGTAACTGAACGTGGCAGGACATCTCCCAAAGGTTACGTCCAGCTTTCGTTGCCGAGTTCCTTAAGGATAGTTCTCCCGATCGCCTTTGTATACTCAACTCGCCCACCTGTGTCGGTTTTCGGTACGGTTAAAATTATTCTCCTTTACGGGTATTTTCTTGGAAACAGAAAATTATCTTATTGCTTCGTCATAACTCGCATAAACATATCAACGCTTTTGGCAATCAATACTTGCTTGTTACTTAAACCCTTCGATAAACTCAGGGCAAGATATTTCCCACTTCGTCAACCCTTAAAGGCTTCTGATATGTCCCGCCTTGCGGCGAGTTACATCAGAACTTGTCAAAATAACTTCAATACAGGAATTTTAACCTGTAATCCATCGGTTACGCCATATGGCCTCATCTTAGGACCGATTAACTCCACGCTGATTAACATTGCGTAGAAAACCTCGGGCATTCGGCGATAACGTTTCTCACGTTAATTCGCTACTCATACCGGCATTCTCACTGCCGCACCTTCCACCATGCCTTACAGCACAGCTTCACTAGGTGCGGTACGCTCCCCTACCACTGGATCGATTGCTCGATCCAATCCAAAGCTTCGGTTGTAAGTTTAGCCCCGGTTCATTGTCGGCGCTACAATCCGTAGTAGACCAGTGAGCTGTTACGCTATCTTTAAAAGGTGGCTGCTTCTAAGCCAACTTCCTGGCTGTATAAGGATTATAACTTCCTTTAACACTTAACTTACAATTAGGGACCTTAGCTATTGGTCTGGGTTGTTTCCCTCAGGACCTCTCCGCTTAGCCGGATTGGACTGACTCCTCAAATGTACGAAATGGTATTCGGAGTTTGATTGGTCCAACTTGCTTACGCTCATCGAACCATCCAGTGCTCTACCCCCACTTCTTAAATTTGAAGGCTATACCTAAATATATTTCGGGGAGAACCAGCTATCTCCGAGTTCGTTTGGCATATCACCTCTAACCACATCTCATCCCAAACTATTGCTAAAGTAACGGGTTCGGGCCTCCTCCCGCCTTTCGGCGGGGTTCGCCCTGGACATGGTTAGCTCACTCGGTTTCGGGTCTGCCGCACCTTTCTTAACGCACTATTAATGCTCGCTTTCACTGCGTCTCCGGAACATAATTCCTTAGACTAGTGAAAGGTACGGCAACTCACCGGTTCATTCTTCAATAGGCACGCGGTTGTCAGGATTGCTCCCAACTTCCACTGCTTGTCAACATACGGTTTCAGGTACTATTTCACTGAGCGTTCCGCTCTTCTTTTCACCTTTCCCTCACGGTACTAGTTCACTATCGGTCTGAAAGTATATTTAGCCTTAGGGCATGGTCGCCCCGGATTCACTCAGGATTTCACGTGTCCTGAGTTACTTGGGAATCCACTAGAGGTAGCTTGGATTTTACTTACAGGGTTATCACCTTCTTTGACTCCGCTTTCCAGCGGATTCGGCTATCCTGACTACTCCCACATTGTGGTCCCGCAACACCGTATACCAGATGGTACATGGTTTAGGCTGTTCCCTTTTCGCTCGCCGCTACTTAGGGAATCTCTGTTGATTTATTTTCCTGCGCTTAATTAGATGTTTCAGTTCGGCGCGTACCCCTCTTCTACCTATGTATTCAGCAGAAGATCCCGCCGAGGCGGGGGATTACTCCATTCGGAAATCTTGGGATCAAAGCTTCTTGGCAGCTCCCCCAAGCTTATCGCAACTATGTACGTCCTTCATCGGTACTTTCAACCAAGGCATCCACCGTATGCATTATTGTTGAGTATTTTTTGCTGCGCCACATTCATGTAACTGAACGTGGGCTAGCCTTCTCAAATTTACGTATTCACATTTCAAAGTGCAAAGTGGACCCGAGCGGGCTCGAACCGCTTACCTTCTCATTGCAAATGAGATGTTCTACCAGCTGAACTACGGGCCCAGTTGCTCGAATCCAAGTTAAAAGACAAAAGTATAGACTTTTGACCTTTGACTTTTGAGTTTTATTTTTTAGAGGGATACAACGCTAAGGCTTGATCTTCCGCACCAGGAAGATCCTTAGCGCGAAAGGGTTAAGTTTTTGGTGCGTTGCTTCTCATTGATGTGAAATTAATCACTAAAGGTAAGTTTACCAAAACTTATCTTGCCTTGTCAACTGACCACATTTTTATGGTCATCCTGAGCGACTCCGACGTTATGTCGGAGGAGTCGAAGGATCCCTAACTTTTTCGACTCTGTAAGATCATTTCAAATCTTTCTATTGAAACAAGTACTGCTGCGGGTTTACCATTAACTGTAATTACAAACTCATCCAGTCTCTTACTGGCTCTGTTAACAAGAGTAGTTAAGTTTTGTCTTGCTTCTGTAATAGGTAAAGTTTTGGTCATAAAAATATATTACAGAATTCTGTACAGAATGTAAAGATATCAAAATTTTGAGCCTATTTTTGACAATTAAGTGTGCGATCGTACAACGAAATGTTATAAAACGGAATAAATTTAGCCTGCTTTTAGTTCATTTAAAAAAACTTCTGCTTTTTCTAAAACAGCTTGCGTATTATACGGTACTGTATGTATTTCTGTAGACCCATATAAATCTGGTCCCTCATAACCAATATCCGATGATTGATCAAATCGTGAATTCTTCCCAGGAGCTGATATATATAAAGATTTTGAGCTTACCCTTCTTCTTCTTTCCCCATCTTCGGTCCATCCATCTTCCTCAAACCCTTCTGGTTTTTCCGCCCTAGTAATCTCTAAAGTACCTTCATTCGCTTGCACCTCATAACTAACTCCCCCTCTTGTAAAAACTACTGTGTTTTTAGGGTGAAACTTGTCATTTGTTAAAAAGAGATCTAACGCTGCCCCATTAAGCTCTGGCCAGCTTTTTAAAATATTTCTGAACTCACCATTCAATCTTAAAACATGAGGCGCTATTTCTTGTTGAGACAATTCTTGTTCAGCAGAAGAAGGTTGCTCTGTAGATCCTGTCTTTGTCTCCATGTATACATTTAACTCTCTCTCTGGTTGTCAAGGGTGGATTTTAAGAATTAGGATTTTCCCACATTTATAACTTGTTCTACCAATCTATTTGAGTACCCAAATTCATTATCATACCAGGTAAATACTTTAACCATCGTTATTTATATGCACCTTGTCTGTGTTCAATTTCAACTACAGTCACCACGCTATCTATAGTAGAAAAAAGATAAATTACCCTATAAGGCCAAGCATAAATTTTGTATTGTCCCTCAAACTCTCCTTTTAATTTTTCTCCTGCTAAAGGGTTTTGGATAAGTTTATCAATTGCCTTGGAAATTTTCTTTTGAGAAGATAATGGTAATTTTAGAAATGATTTCTCAGCTTGCTTGGTAACAATTACACTAGCCACATTTAAAGTCCTGCTTTTCTTTTAACCTCTTCCCAGGGAACAACCCTGCCTTTTTTAATATCTTCCATACCCTTTCTAATTCCCTTTACCAGTTCAGTGTTAGACATTACATCTATGGTGGCCTCCCAGGATGCCAGTTCGTCGCTGCTTATCAAAACAGCTTTTGTTTCCCCTTTTTTGGTAATACCAATCCTTTTCCCTAAAGAAGAAACTTCATCTATCAGGTCATATAATCTTGTTCTGGCATAAGTTGCAGAAACTGTAGTCATGTATGTATCGTACGCTTTTCCGTACGTCCTGTCAAGAGTTTATAGACTTCCCTACATTTATCACTTGCTCAACTAGTCTGCAGGAGTAACCGTATTCGTTATCATACCAGGCAAAGACTTTGACCATGTCTCCGTCAACCACTTGAGTTAAAGACAAATCTACTATGGCTGATTCGGAACGGCCCACTATATCTGAAGAAACCACCGGTTCATCTGTCACAACCAATATGCCACGTAAATGGGGACTGTCAGCAGCTTCTTTGAAAGCCTGATTAACTTCTTCAATGGTCACTTTTTTACTTAAAAGAAAAGTAAAGTCTGAAATTGACCCCACAGCCACCGGTACTCTGATGGCTACTCCGTCAAACTTACCTTTAAGCTCAGGAATAACTTCTGTGGTGGAGATGGCTGCCCCGGTGGTGGTGGGGACGATATTTTGAGCAGCCCCGCGAGCCCTCCGTAAATCTTTGTGAGGTCCATCTTGTAAGTTTTGATCCTGAGTATAGGCGTGGACAGTAGTCATCATGGCCTTTAAAATACCGAATTTATCATTCATTACTTTGGCAACAGGGGCTATACAATTGGTAGTACAGGATGAATTGGAAATTATCTCATCCCCAGAGTATTTTTCCCCGTTTACTCCTAAAAGAAGGGTGGGAACAGAACTACCATCCCCCTTGGTTGGAGCAGAAATAACCACTTTTTTAGCTCCAGCTTGAAGATGCAGTTTTGAACCCTCTTGATCAGTGAATCTGCCAGTTGATTCAATCACCACATCAACTGCTAAGTCTTTCCAGGGCAATTTATCAGGTTCTTTTTCAGCAAAAACAGGGTATTTGTTTCCATCAACTAGAATGTTTTTCTCATCGGATCCCACTTCATGCTGCCAGATTCCATAGTTGGAGTCATATTTTAATAGATGAGCTAAAGTTTTAGCATCTGTTAAGTCATTAATTCCTATAACTTCCACTTCATCAGCATGTTTATCCAAAGCTATCTTAAAAGCAGTCCTACCTATTCTTCCAAATCCATTAATGGCAACTCTAATCATACTGTACCTAACATACAACAAATTTACTGTTCAAAGCAATAACCTATCTTTGACTTCAAGGTTAAATAATGTACAATTTTAGAAATCTTATGGAAGAGGTTAAAAAATCAATTGTTGATATTTTAGATATTTGTAAAGAGAAAGTTTTTGAGAATCAAACTCTGGCAAATAAATCTCAAGTTAAACTGGAATTTTCTCAAGCCATTAACTTGGATAAAAAAGCTACAGAGGCAACCTTCACAGCTATAACAGATAAGAATTTACTGAGCTCACTCCTCCAAAACCTTTTGGAAATTTCCATTCATATATCCAGTCAAAAAGAAAAAGAGACAGAGATTTCCTTATATTGTATTAGAGCTGGAGATTTCATAGAGGTGGTCATAAATTTTGATTTCTATATTTCAGAGCCAAAAAAACAGCAAGAGCTTTTTACTAGTCCAGAAGGAGTTGATGCAGACAGAATCGCTGCCCGGCTTAATATACCTTTAAAAGTTATTCCTAAACCAGAAACAAAGCAGACCTCCTTCGTAATATATATACATATATAGTTATAGATTGATATATTTATTTTAAAGCCTCAATTGTTGGCAGGGTACCATCTGCTAAGAGCTTTAACATAGCCCCGCCACCTACAGATACAAACCCTCTTTCTTCATACTTCCCTAATATCCCTAAACCCCCTAACAATGCAACCGTATCTCCGCCCCCTATTACTATCTCTGCTCCAGATTCTAATACCATCTCGGCCACTTTTTTGGATTGATCGTATTTTGGATCTTCAAATTTACCTAATGGCCCGTTCCACACAATCATCTTAGCTCCCATAATAAGATTTCTCCAGCTTTCGGTAGTCTCAGCAGCGATATCCATACCATCCTCATTAAGTTTACCAATTAAAACATTGTTCATATTTTGTTGTGCGATCGCATCATCAAATGTGAACTCTGAGGCTAATTTTCCACCTACTAAAACAGCATCTGCGTTTTTTGCTAAAACGCCAATCACAGGTAGTTTATCTTCAACTTTAGCCCCACCCATAATAGCTACAAAAGGTTTTTTCGGGTTATCCCTAACCTCCCTTAACACCCTTACCTCCTCAATAAAATGCAGTCCAGCTGCATGGGGCATTAAGGTAGGCACTATGGTTGTTGAAGCTGCCGGAGTATGGGCAGAGAAAGCCTCGTTAACATAAACATCACCCAATGAGGCTAGTTTATGAGCAAAATCTGAACTAGCTTCAACCTCTCCATGAAAAAATCTGATATTTTCTAAAAGAACTAGTGTGGATGTTGATTTGGCTGCTTCTTCTAAAGAAGTTGCAAGTTCCACATCCTGCCCTAACTCCTGCTGTAACCATTCCTGGATGGGTTTGGCACTTAAATCAGGAGAAGGAGAAGGTGGCTCATCTCGCTCCTCGGGCGGAGCGGGTCTGCCTAAATGACCTATTATGATAACTTTTGATGCATTTTCTAAACAAAATCTTAAAGTAGATAACCCAGCTTTAAGTTTAAAATCTTCAGAAACCACCATTTCTCTTTCATCAGCCGGTTTACCCTGAGCGAGCGGAGCGAGTCGAAGGGCCACATCTATATCATATCTTAGAAGAACTTTTTTATCTTTTACAAAGCCCTGGGTAACAACTTCCATATTTTGAATATAATTGTTATAAATATTATAACAGTTATAATTGTTATAAAATCCCCCAAATTTCTAACAGGGGTATTCTTAAAATTTGCTTTCACCAAATGTTTCCCAGCATCTATATCAAATATAGGCAAACCATAACTTTCTCCATCAGATAAATAATTAAAATCCACTTTTTTGCTATCTATTTTTATTTCCCAGCCGGGAAAATAGAATTGATTTAGTCTTAACTTAGCTGACTGTGTAGTCTCTACCTCAGCTAAAACTAAATCTGATTTATCCCTAATCATCTTTATTTCCCCTATTCCCCTGACAAATTCCAGCTTTCCGGGCGATGGCTTATCCATTACTTTACCCCATTTTGGCAAATGTTCACCATAAGTTGTGGAGGTAGAATTTAGCGATAGATAATAATCTTCCCCCGGATCAAAAACTTCATTTATATTCCAGTGATTCCTGTTTGCATAAATTACAAGTAGCAACAAGATCGCAAAGATAATCTTCTTTCCTGTCACTCCGATGAATATCGGGATCCATTTTATAAGCAGTGCTGCAGCAATAGAGGCAGAAAAAATAGAAATTGCAGAAAATCTTAAGGGAAATTGAACCAAAGCCAAAAATGGCAAATTTTCCCATAAAGGTAAACTGACTTTAAGCATTAAGAATATGCTTATTATGAATATAGCTAGCATAAATCCCCCAATTACCTTAATCTCTCTCATTCCCCTTCTCACCCAAATTAAAACTGCCAGAATTAACATCACCCCAATATGGATTAACCCCAGCTGATAAGACATATCTCCTACCTCAGGATTCTGGGGATGAGATAGACCATAACCCCAGGGAGAGCGGATCAGCTGCCAGAGAGAGGGAAACTGATCCTGGTAAAATTTGCCGAAAATTTCAGCAAATCTGATGTATTGTGCCTCAAAGGTAGCCGGCAGCCAAAACCAGGCAGATAATCCCAATCCCAACAAAAACATTACCCCAACAACCCTTAACTCCCTAACCCTCCTAACTAAGAACCAGACAAAAGCCAAAATCACCGAAGCAAAAATTAAGGCCGTCACATTATGGGCAAGAATGAGCCCTGCCAGACTAACCCCCCCCACCAAAGTTGCCCATTTTTTACCCTTTTTAATTTCCACTAAACTCCAGAAAACAAAAGGTAAAATCCCCAAAGCCAAAGCAGATCCCACTGCAGCCGACACATAAACATTCAAAAATCTAATGGGGGCATAAAGGTAAAATATGGCCCCCGTAAAAGCAGCCAGTCTATCTTTCAGAAGAGCATTCAAGAAAAGATACATCCCCAAAACAGACGCCACCATTGACCAAAAAAGCACAGCTTTCACAGAATCCACATATCCCATTCCCAGCTTATGAAAAATTTCTCCAACCATGGCCGGGAGTGGATAATTAAATAAAAAAACCGGGTAGCCATAGCCGTTGTTTAACTCCCCAGACCACCGGGGTGGAAATTGCCCTTCAGATAAAAGTTTATCCATGGAGATTTGTCTCACGACATGATGTGTCAGATCATGAGAGGTAAACCCACCGGGGATAAATAAACTTTGTATGGCAGGGATAGAGACAACAAGAAGCAGTAAAACAATCATAAGGTCTTTGGAGACATACCTCATAGTGCTTTTAATCCAGGGTGGTATCTTTTTGCTTGGTAAAGCTCAATCTGTACCTTATCGCCAACAACTATCTTGCCTGCTTGGTGCACCACACCTGTTAAGCCAAGTTGTTTTTGGTCTTCTACAGAAAGAATCGTTGGTCCTACCTCAGGCTCATCTTTCAAAACAGAATGGATTGGAAAATGCAGCCTGGATCCTCTGGGTAAACAACTAAAATCCTTTATTCCTCTGATATATAAAGTTGCTTCTGCCTCAGGCATAATATTATCAACCTCATCTAAAGAATATGCCAGCCACTGCTCAGTATTCCTAAGGGAAACCCCATTAATTACCCTCATAATTCCAGCCCATCTATCTAACCCCCCATTACTAAACACCCCTTGGAGCTCAAATGTTAAAACATTAACAGAAATGGCTGGTTTATCATCAGGAGGATTAAAAAAGAGGGCTGCAACTTCACCTTCTATACTCATACTTTGATTTTACAACTAATTATCAAAAAAGTTTTTGCCAGTTTTTAAGGCTTCAAAAGTATGATATTCCACTTCAAAAAGGGGCTGAGGCAGATTTTTAAAATCATACCAATTCCATTCCTCAGTTTTGTGCGGTTCTAAGACTTGGGGTTCACCACTCATCCACTGCGCTATCAGACCTATATCCACATAATGTTTACCAGTATATTTTTTAAGATTAGAAATACGTACAAATTTAATGTTTTTAATCTTAATTCCTGCTTCTTCCCAACACTCTCTTTTGACGCAATCCAATATAGATTCCCCGAATTCTAAATGTCCTCCGGGAAAAGCATATTCCCCTTTTCCATGAGCCCCTTTTCTTTTAGCAAGGAGTGCTTTCCCATCTTTTAAAACCAAAACACCAATCCCAACTTTAGGTCTTTTTTTACCAGCCATAGCCAAAGTTTACCATAAATGTTAAAATTATCCCCTAGGGGCGCGTAGCTCAGTGGTAGAGCACTTATCTGATAAGTAAGGGGTCCTTGGTTCAATCCCAAGCGCGCCCACCCATCTCCTTTTTGACCTGGTAGCCAAGTAGTAAGGCAGGAGTCTGCAAAACTCTTACGCGCGGGTGCAATTCCCGCCCAGGTCTCCACTAAAAAGCCTCCAGAAATGGAGGCTTTTCTTATTTCCCGATTTAATCGGGGTTTAATACCAAAAGAGTGGTGGGGATAGAAATCATCTTTCATTGACTTTAAAAGATAGCGTCCTATCAGCGCTTTTCGCCTACCATTCAATAGGCATTTGGCTGGTCGTGAGACCAAACCTGGATCAAATACGAGTTTTGCTCTATCTCGCCAGAGGCGGAGGAAGAGAACCATCATATTCAATCAAAACTCCAGAAAGGAGGTGATCCATCCCCAGCTTCAGCTAGGGATACCTTGTTACGACTTAAGCCTGATCGCTGGTTTTAGACTCCCCCGACATACATCGGGGTTCATCTACCCCCAACTTTCCTGCCTTGACGGGCGGTGTGTACAAGACCCGAGAACGTATTCACCGCAGCACGCTGATCTGCGATTACTAGCAATTCCGACTTCATGGGGTCGAATTGCAGACCCCAATCTGAACTGAGGCGAAATTTCAGAGATTAGCTTGCCGTTACCGACTTGCATCTCGTTGTTTTTCGCCATTGTAGTGTGTTTGTGGCCCAGGGCGTAAGAACCGTGCTGACTTGACGTCATCCTCGCCTTCCTCCCCGCCATAAGGCGGGGCTGTTCCGTATGAATTATTTAACATACGGTGAGGGTTGCGCTCGTTTCCCAACTTAATGGAACAGCTCCGAATTTGCTTTTGCAAACTTTAGACTATACCACCATCCTTGAACAAGGATGTCCGGCGTATAATGGAAGTTTTGCTCTGGATTATCCAGTACCTTCCATATTAGTCGTTACAGGGTCAAGGAAGTTTGTAATACATACTTGAATGTATGTATGGTTTTACTAACTCGAAAAACTTTGATAAGCTATTTCTTCTAATCCTTAACTTACCATTTCCTTTTAAAATCGTTTTAATGTCAAAAATATCTAGCTTTTTTACCAGTTCCTGTCTACTTTCTAAATCAAATGACTCAGTTGAAAATATACATTCACCATATGAATAACATCCATCATCCATGTGCCAAACGGCAATAGATAATGGTGATATCCATTTAGCTAAATCTTTTGGGTATATCTTACGATTGTTTCGATAAAATATATTTCTCCAACTCTTGAAGTATTGTCGAGTCCAAAATCTATAAGATTTAGTAACTCTATTGTCCCTTTTTTCAAAGCGGACAACTTCTTTAGGTTGTGAATAACTTATCGTGGCTAATTCTTGATATTTCCAGTCAACGTATTCTTTTTGTTTGTCAGATTGCTCAATTTGAATCTTACCTAATTTAGTTAGATAAGCGTCTCCTAATAAGCAACCAACAAGAATTTCTACTTGTCTATCAGAAACATCAAGTCTTAAGTTTTTTCGAGCAGTGAATATCATTCTTCCTGACTTCCTTCGGTATTACCTATACTTTCAGATTACCCAAAGGTAACCCAAAAGTCAATCAGTTTCACCGATATGAGCCGAATTTTTGCACTCCATATTACTATGAAGGGGCGCGATAGATTTTATTTCAAATCCCACGCCACGAGCTGACGACAGCCATGCAGCATCTGTGTAGCACTCTCGAAGATCACACGTTTCCGTGCGCTTGCAGCTACATGTCAAGCCCTGGTGAGGTTTTTCGCTTTGTATCGAATTAAACAACACGCTCCACTGCTTGTGCGGGTCCCCGTCAATTCCTTTGAGTTTTAAGCTTGCGCTCGTACTCCCCAGGCGGGACGCTTAACGCGTTAGCTGCGACACCCAATAAAATCAGGTATCTAGCGTCCATAGTTTACGGCTGGGACTACACAGGTCTCTAATCTGTTTCGCTCCCCCAGCTTTCGTGCCTCAGCGTCATGGGTTGGCTAGGTGTCTGCCTACGCCTTTGGTGTTCCCGACGATATCAACGCATTTCACTGCTACACCGTCGGTTCCAACACCCTCTCCAACCATCAAGTCCGATGATATTTTGCCGCAAACTATGGTTAAGCCATAGCATTTAAAGCAAAATCTATCGGACAGCCTACGCAACACTTTACGCCCAATAAATCCGGATAACGCTTGCACCCTACGTATTACCGAGGCTTCTGGCACGTAGTTAGCAGGTGCTTATTCTTTGGGTACCGTCATAATCTTCCCCAATAAAAGGAGTTTACAACCCGAAGGCCTTCAATCCTCCACGCGGCGTCGCTCGGTCAGGCTTTCGCCCATTGCCGAATATTCCCAGTTGCTGCCACCCGTAGGTGTATGGGCCGTGTCGCAGTCCCATTGTGGCTGACCATCCTCTTAGACCAGCTACCCGTCGAAGCCTTGGTAGGCCATTACCCCACCAACTAGCTGATAGGACGCAGGCTCATCTTAAAGCGATTTGCATCTTTAAATTTGCATTCACATTGGAAATTACCCCCGCTTTCGCGGGGCTATGTCCAACTTTAAGGTAGATTCCCACGCATTACTCACCCGTCCGCCGGTTGTCCGATAGCCCTTGCGGATCATCGGACCCCCTTGACTTGCATGCTTAAGGCACGCCGCCAGCGTTCATCCTGAGCCAGGATCAAACTCTCAAAAAAAATTAACTTCCCACCACTCTTCTAGGTATTAAAAAACCAACCTTTCGGCTGGCTTGATTTTACCGAAGAGTAGTATAAAAAAATCTTCGGTTGTTAATGTGCATGAAGTAGTATCGTTTCTGACTTTCTCCAATCTCCTTGTAATTGTTACGTTTTTGGCGAAGCCAAAAAGGCAAGGTTCTGATACCGGAGCAGTATAATATTCCATACTGCGAAAGTATCAGGTTCTTATTTTAACCACTTATATTTAATCTGTCAACCGGGATTTTGCTCTTTGACACTAACTTGCTCTATGGGAGGATTTTTTCTAAATAGATAAACTTTGCTTACATCCTCCTCAGTGACCGGCTCTCCTCCGTTTTCCTGGGCTCTTCTGACCGGCACATTTTTATGGACAGCTGCCACTACTTTAGGTTGCATTTGATCCTGGGAGGAGACTGAACCAATCTGTTTAATATCTATCTCCTCAAAAAGATAAGACCCATCAGACAAATCACCGACCTCGTCTTGTTTTAACACTTCAGATCTGACTTGACCATATTCATCAGGTATCTGAGCTTCTACCTCTGCCCCGCTGACACTTCCTTTACCTTTCGTTTTGGCCCAATCAAAAACCACTTTAATGGCTATTAGAGCATCTTGTAGTCTTTGGGCCAAAGCTTTTTCGTCTTTAACCAGTCTATTTTTGGAAATTTCCGCACTCGGCTTATCTTTCCCAGCAGTGCTCTTTTGCTCCTCCCTTTTTTTGGTAATTTCTAAAATTGGCTGCGCAGTTTCTGTTTTAATCTGAGGCTGAGGCACAACTGTCGCTTTCTCTAAATTTTGAGTGGCTCTTTTTAGCTCATTTTCCAGACTGTGAATTGTTTGTCTGACTCTTATAAGCTCAACTTCAGCTTCCTCATCTTCCCTGGGTTTTATTAAAGGCTCAGCCACCCCGATCTTAATTTCAGGAACTGGTATATTGATAATCGCAGGCATCACATGCTCTAGAAGATCAACCTCAAAAGGCGTCCCCTTTTGTGGGTAATTCTCCACCATATCCATTTTCCATGGGTGGTATGAAAAATCTTCTGATATTAAAAATCCGGTATTTTCTAAATTCCGAGACTCAGCTATAGGGAAAGTTAAATTTAAAGCCTCAACTGCGGTTAAATCGGAATTCATTGGGCCCAATGTTCCTCCAAGATCCGGAGTTGAGGGTACCAGTGGAGTGAAATTTTCCAAACTGCCCAATGTAGCTGGCCCTTCATTGACAAAAGAGCTGATCCCACCAAATGATGGACCACTTACCAAAGGTCCGATTGGGGGCGCACTCATAGTTATTGTTCCTCCTTCGACATTCATATGACACCATCTTATTCCTGAAGTCGCTTGACTGCTTGATAAAATCTTGATAAAATCCTGACGTATATGAACTCAAACATCAGGTATAACTTTAGGGAAGCTCAGTTGGGTCCTGATTTTGCCAAAGATGCTTTAAAAGAATTTAAACAACTGATAGATTCAGGTGTATCTTTTGTGACTCATTCTATGCCCGGTGTCGGAGCTTCATATTTTTTAAAATATCTGGCCACCCAAGCATTTGCCTTTTTTATCTATGTTGATTTTTACAATCTGCCCACTTTAAACCAGCATGAGTTTTACCGGATGTTTCTGCGGGATCTGGGGGGAGATCCTTCCGGCAAATCAGATGAGCAAGTTTTTATAGAAACTAAAGAGATTTTTAAAAAACTGACTGAAAAGCATGAGAAGATAGTAATCATTTTTTCCAGATTTGATCAGCTGAAAAAAGAACTGGATGAGAATTTTCTTTCTAATCTTCAGTCCCTGGCAACAATTTCACCGGGCAAAATTGTGCTTATTTTTACTGCCATAAAACCCTTACATGAACTGTCTCCTGAGGCAGTGACAGGTGGAAACTTAACCTTTTACTCAAGAAGTCTTTACTTTAAACCGTACTCCAAAAAGGATTTAAAAAAACTTTTAAAAATTGAACCGGAACAGCTAAATCCCAATGTAGATTTGGACCAGCTGATTGAGTTATCCGGAGGGCATAACCAACTTCTGCATATTCTGTTAAATTCTCAAAAACAGCAGAATTTACTGTTGGATCAATTTGTCAGGATGCAGCTTAAAGAATTAATTGATTATCTGGACTATCAGCAAAGAAAACAGGTGCACAAAATAGCCCTCGGTAGGAAACTGGATGAGGTGGATGAATATCTTTTAGGTGTGGGCATGATTAAGCAGGAAGATTCCGCTCATAGGCTTTTCTCCCCTCTTTTTGAGGAATACATCAGATCATATCTGGCACCCAGACTACCACAAAAGGAATACAAACTTTTTAAATTATTAAGACAAAATACAGGCAAAATAGTCAACAAAGATGAGTTATTCCAAACCCTTTGGCAGCAAGATTCTGACAAAGCCACTGATTGGGCATTAGATGCCTTAATTTATAGACTTAGAAAACATCCGTTTCTGAAATCCCAAGGCTATATCATAGAAAACCACAAAAAAGTAGGGTATACCTTAGTTCAGGTCTGAGTTTTCTCAATCGCTTGGTAAAGTACAATCCCTAAAGAAACCATCACATTCAGACTTTTATTCACCCCAAACATGGGCAATTCCACCACAGCATCAGCCATCTTCAGCACTTCTTTTGATACTCCATCACTCTCATGCCCTACCACCAGACATATGGGCAGTTTGTACTCAAACTTATCATAAGGGATTGATTTAGCAGTCTGTTCTATTGCCACAACTTGCAAATTCTGAATTCTGAATTTTAAATTCTGAATTGCTCCGACGGCTGCCGGAGCGTATTCCCACTCTACCCACTCAGTAGTATTAATCGAGGCCTTTTTAATCCTGGGGTTAGGTGGAGTTTCAGTCCCTCCACAAAGATAAATCTTTTTAGCAGCCACCGCATCTGCCAGCCTAAAAATAGAGCCTATGTTATAGGTATCCAACACATTATCCAAGACGATATAGATTTTATTACGGGAGATTTTTCTCTTGATCCCCCCTGCCCTGAGCGTAGTCGAAGGGTTCCTCAGCTGATCCGCATTTAAAATTAAGGGTCTTTTGTTTTTCATGTCCAATATTGTATCTAAACTTGACATTATATTCAAAGATTACTTACCATATTCCTATGAACGGCAATTCACATACATCCCTGAAAATAGTGGCGGGAATAATAATCACTTTGATAGTTGCCGGTATTGTTTTTTTTATCTTAGCACGCTTAAATCTATTACCAACAATTAACCGGAATCAAGTTAAAAATCCACCTAATACTAGTGCCGATAAACCATCCCTTTCCTGTCCTAGTGAACAATCATTTTGTAACCAAGGCAAAATAGTTAAATATGGGGGGTTTGACGCTCTGGCATTTATTTTACCCAAGGAAGCTGTAGTCAAAAGTGTTGCTGATGCATCTGACTCTCAGGAATTTATTGCCCAGGATAGAAAAGGGGTTAGACAAACTTTTGAGTCTGAAGATATCTGCTTTACCGTCACTTACACACTGGCAAGTGATGCTAAAATTGAAACACTGCAAGCTGCTTCTGTAAAAAGCGGTGACTTACTGGCATCTGTAGGTGCAGAGACTTTACCGAACATTGAGGAAAAAACCAATCTGCTCATACAAGTCCAAAAGATACCTATTTCGGAAATCAAGGCTGAGCAAACGCAATTACCAGCCTGTTCTATTATTAACCTGAAAAGTCAAAACTTCGGGCAATATGTAAATTTGACTCTAGAGGATTTTAAATAAGCAAAAAGTAGCTTGCTCGTGGTATAATATATTAGGAGATAATCATGGCTGTTACACCGGAACATGTACCACATATTCATCGTCTGCCCTTACCGGATTTTAGGGAAACAACTAAGTAGGCTAGAAATCATTGGCAGCCAGTTGGTTTAGCCTTGGCTACAGCAGCAGGAGGGGCATATTTAGCTTTTGCTCAGGACAGGGGTCCTCAATCTCTTCCCCCGGAACCTAACCGTGCCTCAGATACAATCAAACCTTCCAAAGGAGGGGGACCGGAAATACCAAGTGTGGGAATTATCCCTAACATCCCCAAAGAACCTACAGCTACAGTTGAAGCCCAAAAATCACCTACTCCTACAGTTGAACCTACCTCTACAGCCACTTCCACTCCGGAACTAACTGCAACCCCAAAACCTGAGATTCTACCGTTTGACTGGAGAATATATTCAATGGAACAGACCAGATGGACAACCATCTCGAGGTATGAGGTATGTACTAAAAAAAGGCGAGGAGATCAGAATTAATGAAGAATTAGTTATCGCAGCTGTAAAATTCTCAGATTCATCTTTACAAGATAACTACTATCCTCCTGAAGGACAGTGTCCCGGAGGAGCTGCTAGTTAAAATATAGCTTGTACTTTAATTAAATTGGTGCTAATATAAAAACATGAATCACTTAACCTTCCGCACTATTATTGAGAAAGACGGCAAATGGTATCATGGATATGTTCCCGCCTTACCCGGTTGTCATACTCAAGGTATCACCATAGAAGAAACCCGTAAAAACTTACGTGAAGCAATTAGCGGATATTTAAAGACATTAAGGGCCCGCAAATTATCTATTCCTAAAGATGAGGGACTTGAGACGCTTGAAACCATAGATTTAAATCAAGTCTTCACTCATGCCTAAACTTCCAGTTGTTCCAGCCCGTAAGCTAATCAGGGTACTCAAGAAGGCTGGCTTTGTCCATGATAGGACTGAAGGAAGTCATTATATCTTCTTTAGAGAGCATGATCAACGTACGGTTTCTGTACCGGTTCATAAAGGCAGAGATTTAGGCAAAGGATTGTTAATGAGTATTTTGCGGGATGCTGATATTTCTCCTGATGAATTTCTCAAATACTAAAATAGCTTGTTCCATAAAAAATACCCCACTTATTAAAGTGTGGTATAATATACTAGGAGATAATTATGGCTGGTACAACGGAACATGCACCACGTCTGCCTCAAATGTCCTTACCGAATTTTAGGGAAGTGACTAGGTGGGCTAGAAATCATTGGCAGCCAGTTGGTTTAGCCTTGGCTACAGCAGCAGGAGGGGCATATTTAGCTTTTGCTCAGGACAGGGGTCCTCAATCTCTTCCCCCGGAACCTAACCGTGCTTCAGATACAATCAAACCTCCTGAGGGAGGGGGTTCGGAAATACCAAGTGTGGGCATAGTCCCAAATCTACCCACAGCCGAAGCCGGAGAAAACAAATTACCCGTGGAAGCTCCACCTTCTATCGCAGTATCACCACAACCCCAAGAATCTAGCTCAAATCCTGAGATTCCACCGTTTGACTGTGGTATTTTATCTCCTGAGGCATGTGCAAGTGGAGATAAAATACAGTGGAACAGACCTGATGGAAAACCAATGATAGGAATGGGGTTTAAATTAAAACCCTCTGAACAGCTCAGAATTCCCCAAAAGTTGGTAGTTGCTGGATATGAATTAAAACAACCTCATACATATACTGGGTATACAATACAAGCCATCAGCCGAGATGGCAAGACGGAAATTAACTATTTGGGATCTATCAATTCTATAAATTTAACTAACACAGGAAAAGAATTCACAGGAGATACGCCAATAGGAGAAATCGATGCCTCAGGTAGAAAAGTCTTTAAGGAGGCAGATTATAACTTAATAGTCTGGTTCTCCGACGAAGGAGAGATTGGAAAATATTTTCCACAACAAGCATTAAAACCACCTCTCATTGTAAATAATGGACAGGTGTCATCACAACCTCAATTGGGTATGACCTTTTGGGACGTTCAACCTCCTCGAAGATAATTTTCCTTGACATAAATCTCCCAATCCTTGTACATTAAAAGGTATGGGAGCTAGATATAAGTTACTGCTCTTTGGTATTTTAGTGGGGTTGGGATTAATATTTTTACCTTCAGATAGTTTGGCTATCTCCATCTATTGGGATGTCCAACCACCAGAAGGAGCCCAGTACCAATACAAAGACCCTCAAGAATGCGTGGATAATGGAGCACCATACTTACAGTGTGCCAACTCCTACAATGCGGGGAATTGTGATTTACCTGATTGTGCCGAAGGATTTGATTGGACCAAATATACGCTGGAGTGTAGGTATGATTCTGCCCGTGGAGATTATCTAGCCTACTACCTTCAAGGAGTAAGAGTTTGTTCTATTGGGGATAAATGTGTTGCCGGAGAAGAGGGATTAAGATATGGTGTTTGTGATTGTTCGTATAGCCCTCAAAGGTATAAAGTCTGTTGCTCGGGCACTTCCACTAATCAGTGTGAGAATGTGGCCGCATCTTTACAGGATAATAATTATCCTCCTGAAGGACAGTGTCCAGGAGGGGCTGTTAATGAAAAATTCTGTGGATTTGGAGGATATCCAGCTTGTAACGATCCTTTTATTTGCGGAGGTGCTCCTCCTCCCACTCTAGATTCTTTTTCCGGTTCAGGAGATGTTTGCACTAATTCCTATTCTGTGTCTTTAGATTGGGACGGCACTCCTCTGCCTTCTTCTGACAGCAGCTGCCCAAATGGGTTTTGGGTAGATATTGATGATAATTCCTTATTTTCCAGCTACTCCAATACTTGTGTTCAAGGAGCTACCTCTTTAAACAACTGGAAACCATTCATATTTCAGCCATTAGTTACATATTATGCCAGAGTTTATAATGGCTCCCCCACTAATAATGGTCATTCTAATACGCTGTCTTTAGTTGTACCTACTGCTTGTATTCCCTCTCCCTCTCCTCCTACTGTTGATATTAAAGCTAACGGTTCAGATGGACCCATCACCATCTCCAATAATTCATCTGCCCCACTTTCCTGGATTACTACAAATAACCCCACTTTCTGTACTGCTTCAGGAGCTTGGTCCGGGTCAAAATTAGTCTCTGGAGGATCTGAATCTACAGGAACTTTGAGTGGACCAAATACTTACACATTTAGTATCTCCTGCTCCAACACAGCAGGATCAGACACTGACTCTGTCACAGTTAATGTCGCGGCTCCTGGATGTGTATGTGTAGCCAATTCCTGGGATGCTAATTTATGTACCAGATGTAAGGCAGACTGTAGTGGTTATAATACCAGCTGCACAGATTTTGGACCTAACTCACCTTCACCAGGAAATGATTGGTGTTCTTGTGACCAAAGATGTCCTGGAGCGGATAATCCTACCTGCACCACCTCTTTTACTGTTTCCTGTTCAGGAGCTGTCAGCGGATCAACTGTTAATTGGACTGCCACTCCCAACCCAGCCGGCACCTATACTTATTCCTGGACAGGTATTGATGGCTTAACTGGTACTAGCAATCCCATCAGTAAAACATATTCTACTTCAGGCACAAAAACAGCCAATGTCACAGCCACCAGAACCTCTGATGGAATTTCAGCTTCGAACAGCTGTTCAGCCACTATTGGCCTCCCACCCTGTACCATGACTGCCAATCCTCCCTCAGGTTTAGCTCCTCTAAATACCTTTTTATCTGTTGGCGTGGATACATCCGGTATGCCTGGATCCAAAGTATCTAAATGGGACTTGGATGGAAACATCTCCACTGGGTCGCCTGATGGTTTCGAAGTAACAGATTCCGCCTTATCTCATACTGTCACTTATAGCTCTACCACCACCCCCAGATTTAAGGCGGTGGATAACGTGACAAATGCTGATTTGTCTCAAACCTGCTCCACCCCTGTCTCAGTTGGCGCCCCCACCCCTCCTCCGGTCAATTGCGCAATAACCATTAACGGATCAACCGGAACCGGCTCTGTCAGCGGCTCAGTGGGCTCCACCTTTACCATTGATTCCTCCACCCCCACACTGCCTCAATATATCTATATTGACGGCCCGCTCAGCAATTCTTACGGCCCGTTTTCTACCAGTCCTCAAACAGTAGGTTGGTCCACCTCCGGCTGGCCCGGCGGCACCTACAGCGTCAGCAACAACTGCATGAGCAGAACCGTTAGTTTGAGGGAAAGCTGCTCTGTTTCCGGCAGCTTTACTTTATCAGTCTATGCTTTCTCTGATCCGGTCTTTGACACAAACCAATGGCCCCAGATGTGTTGGTGGGACTATAACAGCAGTCCTGCTAGACTAATCTGCGGCAATAGAACTTTAACCTCCCAGGCTCCTTCTCAACAGGATTTGGCTGAAGTTCCCCGGACCCAATCCCCACCCTCCACTCTTTTGGCGCAAAATAAGCCGCCAGAAAAGCCCTCAGGCCAGGTTTTGGCAGGTGAATCCTGCAGAACTAATTCTGATTGCCCTCAAACTCAAAGCGGCAATCCTTGTGCTCAGCCAACTTACTGTCAAGGCTATTACCCTCCGGATGCCTACAGTCAAGAACAATTAGGCACATGCACTACCGTCTACAACTATGGCACTGTCTGCAGTACCTCCTCTTTTGGCGGCGATATGTACTGCGGAGGAACTTATACTTATCCCAGAGGAGTTGGAGACGGAATTTGTACTGATACGGCCTGTAAGACTAATGCCGAATGTAATGACAATAATGTCTGCACCACGGAAAGTTGCACCGGCTACCAGATTGGCGGCTGTGATTACAGTGGATGTTATGCAGAAAAGCTGGGCAGTTGTTCTTACACCAATCAATTTCCTTCCAAAATCTGCCAGACAGACGGATCCGGCAACCCCTTAAAGCTTTGTAGTTTCCAGCAAACTGGCAGCGGTCCTTCCACCTGCAGCGTAGATTATGTCAAATGCACTAATGTTGAAACTGTTTCTGGTGGTGATGCGGGTACTCCAAGTTCACCTTGCTGCGGATTAACCAATCTGCAGGTAATGCAAACATGCACTGCAGACCCTTACAACCCCAATTCAATCTATTGCTATGTCCCGGGGAATTGCAGTAATGCCCCCTTCCCGGTTAATTGGAATTACGACAGCGACCATCCCTTTAATACTCCGCTGGATAACCCCACCACCCCTTTGTCAGGCGTGCGCGCTTATGCGGTTGATGACCGCTGCGGCTTCTCTTATTCCGGCGTGACAGATTCAACAGGCTATGTCTATTTTTCAGGTATCCCCAGATACAATAGTGGAGGGCGATTTGATTATGATGTTTGGGCAAACCTCCCGGCCAATTCCACTTTTACCAGAGGCATCCGTAATTATCTGACCAGCACTTGGGAAAATACACCATTGAATTGGAATCCTTTGACAGGTGGCCAGCCTAGGTTCAGCAGTATTAGTAGTGGAGGCAGAAACATCATGATTGCTTTTGGTTTCCAGGGACCGCCCAATAATAAAATATCCGGCCGGGTTCTTTTGGATAATAATTTTAACGGCTGTCAAAGTAGCACTCAAGCTGTCTCAGGAGCGCTCATATCAGTAGTCAGCCTAACTTTTGCCGGCTCCCCACCACCTCAAATCACAGATGCTTTGGGAAATTACACAGTCCAAAACTTAGCTGCGGATAACTATTACACGGCTATTTCCAGTATCCCGGGCCGGGTCAATGCCAGAAGGGTTGATGGTGGAGCTTGGGTATCAACTGCCTCTTCAACATACGGCATCCCTCCCAACCCCCCTTTAGTTTTACCCCCCTCCCATACTGTTGATTGGTGTGTTAACCCGATTTCTGCCTGGATACAAACCACTGCAGGTGATGTACACTCAAATAGCGGGATAACCATACCGGGAGGACCATGAAAATTAGTATTAAGTATACAGCTGTATTTTTGCTGTTGGTAGGCTTACTCTATTACAATGAGGTCTTGGCGGCCTGTGATCCGGGGAGTTCACCATCCAGGGCAGATCTATTGGTAACTTCCCCTACTTTATCCGGTAAATTCTATTCCTCAGGCAAGGTTTGCATAGTGAACGTGTCCGGCCAAACTATCAGTTTTGATACCACCAATATGCCTAATTATGACAGGTTAAAGGAGGATTTTTACACCAAGAGTTCATTCCCTAAAATTGAGGTATCCTCCAGTTCGCTGACTATCCAAAATGAGACTATCTATCATAGCGGCGGGGATTTGTCGGTTTCCTCAGTCTCCGGATCCGGCATCGGGATCGTCTTTGTGGATGGAAATTTGGAGATTGCCGCAAATTTATTGTACGGGAAAGGTGATATTTCCTCGGGTTTGGTCTTCATTGTCAAAGACAATGTCTATATCCGCTCGTCTGTCACAGAAGTTAACGCCGTGATAGTGGCTGAAGGCAGAATATTAACAGCTGCTCCCTTAAACGGTTCCTGCAATCCGGATGAGATCACTCAAACTTTGGTGGTAAATGGCAGTTTAATCTCGATCAATTCTACCTCGCCGATTAATTTTTGCCGTAATAAAGCAGACAACAGGACTGCTGCCGAGATCATTAATCATCAGACTAAATACCTGATCCTTCTAAAAAATATCTTCTCGGATACTGTCCAGCAGTGGTCGGAAATTGTGGACTTACCCGCCATAGACACTCTTCCTCTATCATTCACTCCTTCCCCAACTCCAACTCCAATTCCAATTCCAATTCCAATTCCTGCTTCAACTGCCTACAAGCGCGTTTTTGTCACAAGTGCAAAATATGATGGCGATACAGGAGGCCTTTCGGGAGCAGATATCAGTAGGTGTCAATCTCTTGCCAATACCGCCGGCCTGGGTGGCACCTGGAAAGCCTGGCTTAGTGATAGCAATTTTCACACCAAGGATCGACTCACTCACAGCACCAATCCGTACAAAAGACTGGATAATATACAGATTGCTGATAACTGGACAGACTTGGTTGATGGAACCCTAGATAATAGCATCTCAAAAGATGAATACGGAAGTAGTATACCACCCACAGAACAAACAGATGTTTGGACTGGATCAACAATATATGGCACCATAGAAACAGCAAATCCCGGTTATGATAATACTTGCGTTAATTGGGATACAAGTAGTAGCGGTACTTATGGCCGGATTGGAGATGATTCTTTGTCTGATAGTCATTGGACCGTTAATGGTTTTACCTCGTGCAATACAATGAGAAGATTTTACTGCTTTGAGCAGTAGATTAAATTACTTCCCAAAATTTCTTTTCTGGTTTTGGTACCAATTTATGGAAAAAAATTATTCTATGGAGATGCCGTCTGAGGAAGGTGATAATTTCTTAATTTGCAAGTTATCAGAGGATTGCACATAAATAATTAAGTTATAGTTTTGACCAAAATTTTGCTTGCCTCTGCCTTTACCGGATAAAACTGCCACGGTTTCTCCTTTTGAAATATCACCCCTGCCCTCAAGATCTGTTTTTCCGCTAATAAAATAAGTAGCTAAATAATCTTTCTCATCATCCTTAACAGTGATATTAATATTGTCCGGATTCTGACTGGGTGGCAATTGTTTCACCTCATACTGGCCGGAAAAAATTGACACCACTTCCGTTCCCTCTGCCAGTTGTTGATACCCCAAGCCCTGAAAATTTTCTATAATGGCTGATTTGGTGATAATCTCAGGAGTGGGACAGGGATTTTTTCTGACAGGACAAAGATAAGCTGCCCCCTTTTGGGAAGCTGATGGCTGTTTTAAAACCGCTTTTTGAGGCAGAAAGCCAAACAAGCGGGGATTTGATCTGGATAGAGGGATAATTCCAAAATAATTTAAGAGCAAAATGACCAGTAAAAATCCTGCCACTCCGGCCAGTATGCCTCCGGCCACAGACAAAATGCCACGTAGGGAGCCAAAGTTTACTCTGTTGCTGTAGGGAACATTTGGCAAACCATCCACAAATCTTATGGTAAGTAATAACCAGACTCTTTGTCAAGTTTTCGCAATATTCCCCATAGAAATCCGACAGTTGGAGTAAAATATGTTTGTGTTAAATATAACTAAGATAACACTGGTCTGGGAACTATATGGGGCAGGAGTTCCAAAGGCTCACATTGCTTCCAGGTTAGGCTTGCAAAGG
>DATDXC010000070.1:0-32798 GCA_035289425.1 Candidatus Nanoarchaeia archaeon | reverse complement strand
TTATTGATATTAGTGTGTATACCTGCAATCTCAGATGATCCATCAGGTATCCAGTCTTGATTGTTATGGTCGCCTCCACCTGTGTTGGACCAGGCGGCATAGCTGGGGAGTGTTAAAATTATGAAAGATACAGCTAAGATGAGCATACTTGCCACTCTTTTTTTCGTTTTATTTCTTCCCATCTTTCTTTATTTTGTCCTCCAGCGCTTCATGGATATAATGTATCAGAGTAACATTCTTCAGAAGGGCGTTGAGCTTCGCTTTCTTGTGCAGCTCATCATTGAGTTCTATATTCACTCTGGTCATGGTGGAATAAGTTAACTTAATTTACTTAGTTTAATAAGATTACTAAGTTATATATTTTTAGGTATATAAGTTATTCTGCAGAAACTACTATATAAATATTGCGGAAGATTTAGAAAAAAAGTCCATAGCGTGCCGCATGATAGGCTATCAGGGGCATATGGGCTAGAATCGCGCCCTTATGGCGGAGCAGTGTTCCTACATTCCTTCCGCACCCATAGTAGCAGGGAGTTTCAGAATGACATCTTTTCACTTCTGAGGTGACTTTCTCAGAACTCAGAAATTCTTTTGTCGTTGCAGCATCCCCTTTGATGCATAATCCCGGCTTCTCAAGGCACGGAGACACACTTCCATCAAAGGTGACTAATAAGGAGTGTCTTCCCGCATCGCAGGGGCCTATATCCTCGCCTTTGAGGTATTTGATCTGCTGCTCATACACCAAATGCAGCAAAAAATTCCTTCTTCTCTCCCGAGCGCTGAACTTCTGGAATAATGCGATGATCTTATCTGGTTCTTTGTACACCAGGCCAGGATCATACCTGCCATGCGGCCCAATGCCAGAAATATAAGGGCGGATTATATACATAAAATTATGTGCTGTAGCAAATTTCTCAAGTTCATCCACTTCATTGTAATTCATCTGGTTTACAGTCGTGGATATGCTCCAATTTCCCTTATGCTGAACATTGCCCAAAGACTTGAAGAACTCGAGGATCTGAGGCAGGGATTTATTCAAGGTGATTTGATAATTTAACTCAGGATTCAACGTTTGTATGCTTACTGACAGGTTTATGGGCTTGTCCTTGACATAATTTATTATCTCCTGGTTTAGCAATGACCCATTGGTTATCAGCGTAGGTTTAATGCCGTACTTTAGAAACATCTCAAGGATTTGGATGATGTCCTTACGTACTAATGGCTCACCCCCGGCCACATATACATAGCTAACTCCAAGCTGCGCAACGGTCTGTACTGCTTTTTCTGTTTCCCCTAATGAAAGCTGGGTAGTACCGCCATGAGAGCTGCAAAACCGGCACTTATAGTTGCACATATCAGTCACATTCCAGACCGCAAGAATCGGCCGTTTCTTGATAAGGCTTGTAATAGTGCGTAAGAGCATAGTAAAATTACAACAACCATGGATATAAATATGTTGCCCTTAATAAATTATTTATACTAACAAGCATAAAAGCCTTTTTATGAAAAAATATGGGGTTCCTATTGCGCTGTTTTTGGGTTTCTTCCTATTCTTTGGATTTCTGCAGTTCTCAACCCCCGGCCTAATTGATTATGACGCATTCTACCACATCAAATATGCGTCCCTTATGCGGACGCAGGGAATACCTACTGAATTTCCCTGGATGCAGGCATCCATACTGGGAGACAATTTTGCTGACTTATACTTTTTTTACCATCTGCTCTTGGTGCCTTTCGCCTTTCTGGATTTGATTGTTGCAGCTAAGCTTGCAGCTGCATTCTTCGCAAGTTTTCTGGTAACCGTATTCTACTTGGTTCTAGAAAAATATAATATAAGGCTCGCATGGCTGTGGGCGATTTTCTTGCCGCTCGTTTCCTCTTCGTTTCTCTACCGGCTTCGTTTTTCCCGCCCAATTGCATTGTCCATCGTGTTGTTGATCTTGGTATATTTCTTCATGACCAGAAAGAATTATCCTGCAGTATTCATCACTGCCTTCCTATTGGTGTGGACCCATCCTCCTTTTTATTTCATACTGGTGTTGCTGGGAGCAGAGGTTTTGGCTGAGATTGCACAGAAAAAGAGATTAGATGGAAAGCTTGTTGTATTCACTATCGCGGGCATTATCGGCGGGTTGATCATAAATCCCTACTTTCCTGCAAATATCGCTGCGCTGAAGGCGCAGGGCTTTGATATGATAATGTACTTGTTTTCAAAAACAGGCATTGTGGCTTCCAGCGAGCTAGGCCATCCTACGCTCTGGGGCCTTTTCAAATCTTCTGGTTTGGTTATTGCTGTTTTTCTGGTTTCTGTATGGTACCTTAGGAAAAAGAATGCTGCAGCATTTCTTATTGCCTCCTTTTTTATGGTGCTCAGTTTCATGTTCATACGGCCTATCGAGTACGCTGTTCCCTTCGTAATGCTGTATGGGGCGCTCTCCTTGTCTACAATTAAGGTCCCGAAGAAAGTAGGCATGATTGCTTTGATGCTATTTAGTATAGTTGCATTAAGAAATATATCTGAGGCGTATAGTGATGCACAGCACGCAAATGATGTGGAGAGATATAAAGAATGCGCGGAATATCTTGCCGAGAATACGCCATTGCATAGTGTGGTCTTCCATGCAGACTGGGATAATTTCCCTGAATTGTTCTACTATAATACACATAACTACTATCTTAATGGGCTGACCCCCTTCTTCATGCTTGCCTATGACAAGGACAAGTACTGGCTGTGGTATGACATCAGCCAAGGTGGCATCAATAATCCGGCTGAGATCATAAAGAAGGAATTCAACACCATTTACATATTTGTGGACAAAGAGCAAAATAAGCTTGCTGAAAAGTTAGAATCAGACCCGAATGTGTATAAGCGGATCGACACATCAGACTGCAAAGTTTTTATTATAATAGGATAAGACTTACCGCAAGACCGAGCAATGCTCCCACCACCACATCTATGACAAAATGATACTTTAGGTATATACGGGAATAAGAAACCAAAAACGCCAGCGCCCAGACCAAAAGGATGATGTAGATATTAGGAAAAGTGATGGAAAAGAAATAGGCCATGATGACTGATTTTGCTGCATGGGCGCTGGGGAATGATGAATAGGTTAGCTTCTGGAAGATATTGTGATACTTCTTTTTGTTTGGCCGCTCCTTGAAATAGAGTGAGCGGATTCCCACTATGACCACTAATGCTATAGCATAAGCAAAGAAAAGGTTGGCCGCTGCCTTCTTATCGATGTACAAATATGCTAATATGGTAATGATGATAAGGAATAAAGGACTGCCCAATTGGGTAATAACGTGCATGAATTTTCTCATAGTATCACAAGCATGAGCAGCAAAGCGCTTACCAGACCGTATAGGATTGTTGCTGCCTGTAGGGCTGTTTTGCTGTATTGTTTTAATACTTTTCTGTGGAGGGGCCCTTTCTGCAGCTCCATTAGCCGCTTATGCGACATCAGAGCTGCTCCAGAAGTCCAAAAAAATAAGATTAGTTGGATGGGGGGCATACCGGGGTTAAAGGCATACCAACCGATGAGGAAACGCAATGGATTGTTGACTGATTCAGAGATAACATCCATGTAAGATATATCTTTCAATCTCAATGGGGGAATATTGTATAATTGGGCAGCAAGAACTAAGAGACCACAAATCAGAAAAACTGGGATGTTGACGTACAGAGCTAGGATAAATCCAATGATGAGCAAGCATAATTGAAAATGATGGGCCATCCGCATAGAAACAGAACCGCGAGGCAGGGGGCGCTTGCTTTTCAAAGGATTGTGTTTGTCTGATTTTACATCAGTAATGGCATTGAGCACATAGTTGGCAGAAGAAAGGCATATCGAAGCCAGGAGGACAATGCTAAACGTTAAGGGAGAAATCAAGATTCCTGGGTTGTAAAGCAAAGCAAGGAGTATTCCGAGTACCACAGTTATATTTTTATACCATTCTGTTGGCCGCATCAATTCGATCAATGGGTGCATGACTGCATGATTGCCTTGCCCCTATTAATACTTTTTGAAAGAAATGTTTATATAGGATAATCAATAATTACAAAGAATGCGTATGAAACAAGGACAAGTATCTACCTACGTTATAATTGGCATTTTCTTAGTGATTGTGGCAGCATTAGTGATCTCGGTCAGATTTTCTGCAGACACAAAAATTGACTCCGCAGCGCAAAAAATTGACTCCGCCCAAGACGTTATTACGGCAATGGATACTTATGTGAAGGAATGTGTAGAAGACACAGTAATAAAAGGCCTTGAGCTTAATGGGATTGATCAAGATCTTGTTGACTCGTATGTGGACGCTCAAGTCCCTGGCTGTGTGGAAGCTGGCCTCCAGACATATCGTTCGATTGGCTACACGGTAAGCTCTACCTTCAAGAGCGCATCAGTTCAGATATCAGATGATGCTATAAACGTTGAAATCAATTATCCTATTACGGTGGATGGACAGGATTCTTCCTCAGAAAAAGAATATTTTTTCTCGAACTTCCCGCGTAAAATAGTGGGCAGGCTTGAGCATGATGGCAGCTGCAGAGTAACTAAAGATACCGGCATAATCTCTTTTGATAAGAAAGTAAGCTTGCTTGTTCCGGCTGGCACAACTGCAACTGATTCAGCTGGAAACTGCCTGGATCAGCTTGAGCTCAGTCTTGAAGATCCGGTGAGTGAGGTAGTTACTTTTGGTCCGATTGCTTACAATGCAGGGCCCAATGGTGCACAATTCTCTCCCTATGTAGAATATAGTTATCGTTTTACTGATCAGGAATTGCAGGATTTCGTCACTAGGGGTGGCGAGGATTTGCGATTGGCATACTATGATCCGGTGGAAAGAACCCATCGCGCATACCCAGATGGGCCAGCTCCTCTTATGAATATAATTGACTCAAATAAAAAAGAGATTCTGGCGCGAGTCACTCATTTTACTATAACCATCGCAGCAGAAAATTGCCAGCAGGGAAGCAGTGTACATTATGTTTCTGATGTAGTCACTGTTCCGAAATGTAGTGCTGACCCCTGTCCTGATGGTGAAAAAGAGTTCACTGGAACTTACTCTTATTCGATAGCAGAAGATGACAGTTGCTCACTTCCATCAACTGGAGTTGTATTCTTAGGAACATCCCCTACTGCGATAAGCTGCAATCCTGCAGCAGGAGCAGACTTGTCAGAGAGTGCAGGAACTCACTCAGTTACCTGCATCTTTGAGAGAAAGGTTGGTGCTGATTATTATGCTAACAGCCGTTTCAGGATTGAGGGTGTTGGGGGAACGTTAAGTAGGGGGCCCGGCGTACATGATTTCGGGCCTAGTCCTGATTTTGGTGGAAACTTCCCCACATACTCAGTTAATGTGCTGGATGCAAACGGCCAAGTAATCGGAACACTGACAAGTGGGAGCGGTAACATCATGACCTCAGCAGGATGTACTTGGTCAAATAGTGGTAGGAGTTGGATCTGTGATGCTGACCAAAAAGTGTTTAGTAGCGGTGACCAATCAGGATGTGTAAACCACTGTGCTGCTGCAACTGCAGCAGCAAGCAGCAGTTCAGGATCAAGTAGTTCGAGCAGCGCTGGATCGTCTAGCAGTGGAAGCTCATCCTCAGGGAGTAGTTCTTCACCAACTCAATGCAGTGATGGAACTCTGTATGGTTCATGCGCAGCAAACAAGCCATTCTACTGCGATCCTTCAGGAAGTCTGGTAGAAAAATGCAATCTATGTAATTGCCCAACCTCAACCTATGCCTGTCAGTCTGACGGCAGTTGTGTACTCAAATGTTCTGCAGATGGAACCTTAGACGGATTTTGTTCTAGCTCAAATATTCCCAAATTCTGTTCGGACGGTAATTTGATAGATAGATGCAGCACCTGCGGCTGCCCAGCAGGATTGGTCTGCCAGCCTGATGAAACATGCATCTCAACATGTTCTGATGGCACTCTGGAAGGGCAATGCTCAGCTACAAAACCATTCGCCTGCAGTTCAGGGACTTTGACAGAAAGCTGCGAAAGCTGCGGCTGCAGTTCTGGCTTTTGGTGCAACAACACCACGCAGAAATGTGTTGCAGTATGCAGCAATGGAATCATAAATGGCACTTGTGATCCGGTAAGTGTTCCGAATTATTGCGTGGAAGGAGTATGGGAACAAAGATGTGATATATGTGGATGCCAGACAGGTGTACAGTGCTGCGATAGTGTTAGCCCAAGCAACCCGAAATACTTGACATGCGGCTGTTAAAGAAAGCTTTCTAAGTCCTGTTTGGTTCTCATCTCGTACACATCCTGCGCAAAACTCGCTATCATTGTCTTTACCTCGTATTTCCTACACAGAAAAATGTTCTGCCTCATTCGCCCGAGGATGCGTGCACGTTCTATGGGTGCAGCACGTAGAATGAGGTTAAAAGAAAAAGCTACGGTAATTTCGTTGGACTGCGCAAGCTTGCATAAGACCTGATTAAGACCGGAGCTGCGATGATGGAGATAATCTTTGGGGGTATTTTCCAGATTAAACACTATGAGGTTTGAATTCTTTTCGAATGCCTCGCGGATGCCGCCAGCAACAAAAACATATTTTGATATTTTCTGGGCCTGCCGGATGTGCGGGGGCAGAGCAAGTATGCCTAATTTAGCCCCTTCCAGCCGAGAGACTTTTTCCTGATATCTGCCCATATTGCTGCCAAAAGGATAAACAAAAATGAGTGTCTCATAGCCCAACCGCTTCCCCATAGCGATGAAGTCTGCCTCGTTATTGTGGGGGAGAACAATATCGGTTGTCATACTACGTGCAGTATCATAAGACTATTTAATGTTTTTTAAAAACACAGCAACAATATTTATAAAGGTGCATGAATTCAGATAATACATGCAAATCACTTTTCTCGGCACCTCGAGCATGGTACCCACAAAAGACCGCAACCAGAGTGGGGTTCTTATTACGTATGATACCCAGGGGATTCTCATAGATTGTGGAGAGGGCATGCAAAGGCAGTTCAAGAAAGCAGGCATCCCGCTCACTAAAGTTACTAAGGTGTTGATCACCCACTGGCATGGAGACCACGTATTTGGTCTTCCGGGTCTGATTTCTACCTTAGGCGCTTCAGAGTACACCAAAACCTTGGAAATTTATGGCCCCCAAGGAACGAAAAAGCACATGGAAGCCATGTTCGAAGCCTTTGTCTTCGACAAGAAAATTGACCTCAAGGTAATTGAAATCAAAGAGGGGGTTTTCTTCGAAAACAAGGATTTCATACTTGAGGCGTATAAGCTCAATCATGGGATTCTCTGCATGGGCTACAATTTCATAGAGAAAGACAAGCTCAAGATAGATGCGAAGCTGCAAAAAAAGCTGGACATCCCAGACGGTCCTTGGCTGGCTCAGTTAAAAGAAGGCAAAGAGATTGAATTTAAGG
This sequence comes from Candidatus Nanoarchaeia archaeon, assembly GCA_035289425.1. Classification (GTDB taxonomy): domain Archaea; phylum Nanobdellota; class Nanobdellia; order Woesearchaeales; family DATDXC01; genus DATDXC01. Next base: position 25,378 of record DATDXC010000070.1, on the reverse strand, counting down.
GGAAAAAAGTGCTGCCAGAACAGATAACATTTAAGGAAAAGGGCAAAAAAATATCGATTATCGCAGATACAGCGCCATGCACCAACTGTTACAAGCTTGCGCAGGACGCTGACCTTCTTATATCAGAAGCAACCTACACCTCTGATCTCGAAGCCAAAAGCGAACAGTATGGGCATATGACTGCAAAACAGGCAGCGCTGATAGCTAACCAGGCTAATGTGAAAAAACTGGTGTTAACTCATCTATCAGCACGGTATAAAAGCAAGAGTGATGTAGAGGAAGATGCGCTAAACTACTTCCAAAATGTGGAAGTTGCAGAGGATTTCATGAAAATTAATCTATGAGCAGGAAATCAAAAGGCCTCAATGCAGAAAGGGACTTAGTGCATAAGTTCTGGAAAAATGGCTGGGCAGCGGTCAGAGTTGCCGGCTCTGGTTCTATGAAATATCCTTCAAGTGATATTATTGCTACTAACAAGATCAGAAGATTAGCTATAGAATGCAAGACGTCCGCAGAATTGCATAAGTATCTCGCCAAGGAAGACATTAACCAGTTGAAAGAATTTTCCTCGCTCTTCCAGGCAGAACCCTGGTTTGCGGTAAGGTTTGACAGGCACAATTGGCTGTTTATGAGCATTGAAGACATCAAATGTTCAGGCACCAACTATTGCATCTCTCTCGAAACAGCAGAGAAAAAAGGGCTGTTGTTTGAGGAAGTGATCAAATAGGCCAGCTATAATTTCCATATAGAAAATAATTATCAATCAGCGAAATGTTTATATAGGCTCATTTCCAGGAAAAGGTTAGTTAAGGGGGTGTTCAGTCATGTATTTATCAAAAAGGGTTATGGAGGAAACTGTAGAAAAAACCACTGGGAAAGGCCTCATCCCATTAGTTCATGCATTGAAAAACAAGAAAGACGTTTCTGAATTTACGCTGGCAAGCGCTTTAAAAAAGGATATCAACGAAACACGAAATTTGTTGTACCAGCTGTATAACCAAAACCTGGTTTCTTCAACGAGAAAGAAGGATAAGCACAAGGGATGGTATGTGTATTATTGGACACTAAATGCCAACCGGATGAAGTATTTGGCAGAGAAATCAAAAGAGGTTATGTTGAATCGGCTGCAGCAAAGGCTTGAAAGGGAAAAGTCGACAGATTTCTTTGTGTGCGGTTCAGGATGCATCCGATTGGATTTTGAAAGGGCAACTGATCTCAAGTTCAAATGCCCTGAATGCGGCAGCATAGTCCACAACCAGGACAATTCTATAACAATCAAAGAATTGGAAAATAATATTAAAAAATTATCTTCTACCTAATTTTTTTTCTATTTTTAGCTCTTCTCTGCTGACTTTTTGAACAGCCCGCTCAATGTGCATCTCAATACGGGCAATCCTTCGTTCCATCAATACCAGAATACGAAGAGAATACACGATTGCAGCTAATGTGCCGATGATTACTGCAAGGATAAGATGCTCCAAAGTCAAACCCTCTACGCCTGAAAGTACCATTGTATAATCACCCCTTCTTTTTACTTTATATTAGAATAGTCATATATAAATGTTTTGATTGCCAATCTGGCTTTATTGAGAATTGGGGTCACTATCAGTTGCCTAATGCTTTTACCAAGACATTCCCAAAGAAGGGAGTATTGACCCAAACGCCTACATCATAACTTGGATGAACCTCTTGATCGTCTGAAAGCATGAACAATATTTCTTTTCCGTCCACCACGCACAATCTCGTCTTAACATCAATGTCTTTTATCTCAACGATCTTGGAGATAGGTTTGATGCTTTCTTTTGTTTTTGAATTCTGCGGAGCTACCAGTCGTATCTGAACGCCCCTCTGTTTTGCTGCTTCCAGAGTTTCTTTCAAAGCGGCAACCTTCCGCACCAATCCCTCAGAGCTGGTTGCGATGATTACCTGCTTGGTTGCTTTTTTGATCATAGTTTCCATATGATTGTACAGATTTTCCCTTCCTTTGATGGATCCGGTCATATCGACGGGTTCTATCAAATCTAGTCCTTGATCATACAAGGAATTGAGTTCGCCAATAACCTTGGTGCTGTTCAGCTTTGAAAGCATATCCATCTGTTTTGATGTGGTTTGGGAAATTTTCTTCTTGATCCGGTCAATGACTTCCTCAGGAGGAACAGCCACATACCTGATTGGCTTCCCCGGCTTCATGAGGATAAATCCTTTCCGCTCAAGGCTCTCGAGAACATCGTAACTTCTGCTGCGGGGCACATTAGATATATCACTGAGCTCCCCAGCAGTAGAGCTGCCCCTGGACAACAAAGCGGACCAAAGCTTAGATTCATAGCTGTTCAACCCAAACTCTCTGAGTTTGGTAAGAAATTCCTTCTGCACAATCATGGTAAACCAGAGAAGTGTTTGGCCATTTATAAATCTTTCTCTTAATTAACTATTCTAGAGTAGTTAATTTAAAAGAAGCCAGGAATTAGACAACCCAGTTAAAAATAAGCCGCTGAATGGAAAGGCAACATCGCGTCCAAACACACATGGGCTCTGTAGAAAGTCTTATTATCATTCGGGTTAGCAGCTTCAAACCTTTCATTCTGAAGTGCAATAACTGACATTCTCCGGAGGAGTCATCCCTCTTGTCAGTTCGCTATTTGATTGGATTAGGTTTGACCTAAGGCTGCTAACCTACATTTTCTACAAAGCCACACACATGGAAAGTTTTAAATACTTTGTATAAAACCTAATCAATAGATTCCACAATGCGATATACCTATTCTTCAATCATTGGAATCATTATTATAGCGTAAGCTACTTCCCCGGAATGTAGCCATTGTTTCTGATCAAAAATGATAAAACTTTTTGACACCACACTCAGGGACGGAACCCAATCTGCTGACGTCAATTTGACTGTCAGAGATAAGTTAGATATAGCGAGAGCATTAGACGAATTGGGTATAGACTACCTGGAGATGGGGTGGCCAGGCAGCAATCCGAAGGAGATGGAGGCATTCCTGGAAGCATCGAAGGTTAAACTCAAGAAGGCAAAGATTGTTGCATTTGGGTCAACCAGAAGGGTAAACCTGACAGCTGAACAGGATCCTAATCTGATAGCTATTGTGGAGAGCAAAGCGCCTGTTGCGTGCATATTCGGCAAGACCTGGCTGCAGCACGTTGAGAGGCAGCTGAAGACAAAAGGAGAGGATAACCTCAAAGCAATAGCAGATAGCATCAAATTTCTTAAAGGCAGTAATCTTGAAGTAATTTATGACCTTGAGCATTTCTTTGATGGATTTAAGGATAATAAGGAGTATGCTCTCAAATGTGTTGAGACAGCAGCAGATGCAGGAGCTGACTGCATTGTGATGTGCGACACCAATGGGGGCAGCTTACCAGGGGATGTTGCAGAGGCAGCCAGGGCAGTCCAAGCATTGCTCCAAGGGAAAAAAATATGCATAGGCGTCCATACGCATAATGATGCGGGCTTTGCATTAGCTAATGCGATGGCTGCACTGCCGTTTGGGGTTACTCATTTCCAAGGCACCATTAATGGTATCGGAGAAAGAGTGGGAAATATGGATCTCTGCCAACTCGTCGCAACGCTGGCTCTTAAAAAGAACCTGAAATTGGATGTTAAGTTGCTTAAGCTAAAAGAAGTAAGCGACCTTGTTTACACACTAGCTAACCTCAAGCCAAACCCCAATCAACCCTATTTAGGCAAAAACGCCTTTTCGCATAAAGGAGGAGTACATGTAGACGCAGTCATGAAAGGAGCAAGTTATGAGCATGTAGATCCTACAGTGGTAGGGAACAAAAGAGATATAGTTCTGAGTGACCTCTCTGGGAAGGCAAATATTGTGGAAGTCCTGAAGAAATTTGGGGTTACTGCCGATAAGAATGATTCCAGAGTAGCTGAGATGCTCTCGGCAGTTGAAAGGCTTGAACATGCAGGTTATGATATTGGAAACCTTAATGCAGAAAAAGCATTATTGGTGGAAAAATATTTTGGAAACAAAGATAACTCTCTTAAAATAGATACATGGAAGGTAAGCTCCCAACAGAAGGAAGGGGAATACTCAGAATCCACCATAACCGGAAGCGTAGATGGCAAAAAATGCACAGGAACATCTGCAGTCCAGGGTGGCCCAGTTGACGCATTGTACAAGGCTCTGCAGCACATGCTGAGCTCTCAGCATAAGAGAATAGATGAGGTTAAACTAATAAACTACAAGGTCAGGATAGCCTTAGATAAAGGCGCAGAAAGCTCGGTAAGGGTGTATATAGAATTCAAGAATGGCAAGCAGGAATGGGGCACGGTAGGAGTAAGCACCAATATTCTGGAAGCTTCTCTAGAAGCAATAGAAAAAGGATTTAAATATTATTTGATAAAAAAAACTATTTGATGCACTGGCAAGGTTTGTAGCCCTGATTGAGCATCGCTGCTTTTGATTTGAAGATAACTTTCATCTTAGGCTTGATGTTCTGGGCAAAGATGCAGTTAGGCGTGTGAAATTTCTTGCCGCTCTTAGACGCAACAAACTTTTTCTTTGCTGCCTTGATAATGATCCGTTTAGCAGCAACTCTTTTTTCGACGGTCTGCTGGACAATAACTGGCTTCTTGGACTCGACCATCTTGAATCGAGCTGACAAAGCTGAAATCTTCTCAGTCAGCCGCGCTTCTGTTGACTTATATCCACTGATGCTCTTGAGAAGTGTTTCCTGTTGCTGGTTCAATTCAATAACTTGGTTCTGCAACTGGATAATATCGCTTTTTGCTTTTCTGAAAGATCGCATCACATTAAGTTCGAGTTGATTCATTAGTACCACCAAACAAGAAAAATACCTTAGTATTTATAAATCTTTCCTTTTGTTACTACTACAGAAAGGTAATAAGTGTTATTAAAGTTCCCTCTATATAGATTTCTCATGAAAAAGGAGTTAAGCGTCGAACAATACCGCATCTTACGGAAAAAAGGTACTGAAGCGCCATTTACCGGAAAACTGCTCCACAACAAGGAAAAAGGAAGTTATAGGTGTGCGGAATGTGGAACTGAGCTGTTCTCTTCTGGCACAAAATTTGATTCGGGTACTGGATGGCCAAGTTTTCACGACGCAAAAAATGTTGAGCTGCACACCGATAACTCATTAGGCATGGCAAGAGTTGAAGTTTCCTGCAAGAGGTGCGGCGGGCATTTGGGCCATGTCTTCAACGATGGACCGAAGCCAACAGGAAAAAGATACTGCATTAATTCTGCTTGTTTGGAGTTTAGAAAGAAGTAAGTCCATACAATAAAAACCAATTGAATTTTCCACCCGCAACCAGGGGGGCTTATAAACTCCAATCTATCTATTTATAAACAGCAGTATTTAAATACTCGACCTCATTTAAAAATATTTATAAATAACGGTGGTTATCAAGGATAAATAGGCCTTTATTTGGCATATAAGCGGTTGTGGGGGTGTAACTACATGGCCAAGAAAGAATCTGCAAAGAAAGATATAAAAGTGGTAAATATAGTTGTATCCAGCTCTCTAGAGCATGATATACCTCTGGAAAAGATGGCAGCAACACTTTCTAACACAGAATACAATCCAGAACAGTTCCCTGGCCTCGTTATCCGGATCAAGGAACCGAAGACATCTGCATTGATATTCTCAAGTGGGAAGATTGTGTGTACTGGTGCTAGGACCATGCATAATGTGGAAGAAAGCATCAAGAAGATCATTAAAAGTTTGGAGAAAATCAAGGTCAAGATAACAGTAAAGCCGGTGATCAAGATCCAGAATATTGTAGCTGCAGGTAGTATCGGGATGGACCTTAATCTTAACAAGCTTGCTATGAAATTGGAGAACACCGAGTATGAACCAGAGCAATTCCCGGGATTAGTATACAAACTAGGCGGCACAGAAGGCTTCCTGAAAGCAACATTCTTGTTATTCAGCAACGGTAAGATTGTATGTACCGGAACAAAATCAGAGGAAGAAGCAAGGGCCGCACTGGACAAGCTTGTCGAGAACCTTAAAAAAGTAAAGGCATAAAATGGATGCCAATGAGCAGATTACAAAATTTAAAGAATTGATAGAATCTGCATACCTTGGCCAGTTAAATGAGAACATACGAAAAGAGAAGAACTATGTTGTAGTAGATTTCGCAGATCTTTCTAAGTTTGATCCTGAACTGGCTGACTTGCTCCTAGACCAGCCAGAGGAAGTCATCAGGGCTGCTGAATTAGGCATTGTGCAGCTTGACTTGCCTGAAAAGCAGATCAAGGTAAGATTTGCAAATCTCCCTGACAGCCAGAAACTTCTCATACGCAACATTCGAAGCAAACACCTGGGAAAAATGTATCTCTTTGAAGGTGTGGTAAGGCAAAAATCAGATGTGCGGCCCCAGGTCACATCAGCAAAATTTGAATGCCCCAGCTGTGGCAATGTTATCAATGTGCTGCAGGTTGACCAAAAGATGCGGGAGCCGAGCAGATGCGGCTGCGGCAGGAAAGGGAAATTTAAGATGCTCAGCAAGGAGCTGATTGATGCCCAACGTCTGGTGCTCGAAGAGGTTCCCGAAGATTTGGAAAGCGGAGCCCAGCCAAAGCGCATGAGTGTGTTGCTCAAGGAAGATTTAGTCAGTCCGCTTACGGAACGTTATACAAATCCAGGCAGCAGAGTTAGTGTGATTGGCTTTGTAAAAGAGCTCCCCCTGATAGCTCGTGACGGAGGCAAACTGACCAGGTTTGACCTCATGATTGAAGCGAATTATGTGGTGGGTGTCCAGGAAGATTTCTATGATATTGAGATTTCTAAGGAGGAGGAGGAACGCATAAAAGAGATAGCAGAGTCCCCAGATGTATATTCCTCAATTATCAACTCCATAGCTCCTTCTATTTATGGCCACGACCGCATCAAGGAGGCTATTGGATATCAGCTGGTGAGCGGGGTAAAAAAAACCAGGGCAGACGGGGTTAAAACAAGAGGAGATATCCATATTCTTCTATTAGGTGATCCCGGAGCAGGCAAATCCCAGTTGCTCAAGCGCGTCGCTAAGATAGCGCCAAAGGCCAGATTCGTCTCAGGAAAAGGTGTTTCGGGAGCAGGACTTACTGCTGCAGTGGTGAGGGATGAGTTCTTGCAGGGATGGAGTCTTGAGGCAGGCGCATTGCCGCTCAGCAACAATGGGTTCTGTATGATAGACGAGATGGATAAGATGTCCCAGGAAGATACTGCTGCGATGCACGAGGCATTAGAGGGCCAGACGATAACGATCAGCAAAGCAAATATCCAGGCTACCCTGCGCTGCGAAACGACAGTTTTAGCAGCAGCAAACCCAAAGTTTGGTAGATTTGATCCCTACGACATAATCGCGAAGCAAATAAACTTGCCGCCTGCATTAATCAACCGGTTTGATCTCATTTTTCCCATCAAAGACTTACCAGACCGGGAAAAGGATTCACTTCTTGCAGACCACATCCTAAAACTCCATCAGAAACCGGAAACAGAGAACCCAGAAATAGACACTGATACGTTAAAGAAGTTTATTTCTTACGCAAGGCAAAAAGCAAACCCCAAGTTATCATCCGAAGCCTTGGAGGAGATAAAGAAATACTATGTTGAAATGAGGAACAAGGAATCTGACGAGGGAGCTTCCAAAGCAGTCCCCATCTCCCCCCGACAACTCGAAGCGTTAGTTAGGTTGTCTGAAGCATCGGCAAAGATACGGCTTGCCCTTGAGGTGACGAAGGAAGATGCGAAAAGAGCCATTGATATAGTCCATTACTGTCTCACCCAAATCGGGATTGACCCAGAAACCGGAAAGATAGACATAGACAGGATCGCCACAGGCATATCCTCTTCTGAAAGAAGCCATATCATGACAGTAAAAGAAGTTATCTCTGAATTGGAAAGTAAGATTGGAAAAACAATACCTATAGATGACATTGTCTCTGAATGTAAAGCAAAGGGCATCAGCGAGGATAAAGTGGAGGAATCTCTGGAGAAACTGAAACGGACAGGAGATATATTTGAACCAAGAAGGGGTTTTGTCCAGAAGATCTGATATGGATATCAAAAGGCACGTTGCATGCAAAGTAGGCATCAAGGACTTGCTTGAAGGAAGGTATGTGAAGGAAGAAGGCGAGTTTGCGCCTAACTACGTGCTGGTTAAAGGGCTTAAAATTGCCAGAGCAAATGTGATTGGGGTGATAGTTGCGGCAGAGGATTCAACTATGCTCGTAATCGACGATGGTTCAGCCAGAATTTCTCTTAGGTTTTTTGGGGATGATCAAAAAAGACCCGCTCCCCTAATAGGGAGCTTGGTGATGATCATTGGGAGGCCCCGCCAATTCGGTGAAGAATTGTATATTGTACCAGAGATAATCAAGACCATAACTAACAGAGACTGGATGGAATTAAGGAGGACTGAGCTTAAGAAGTCGCTTCCTGCACCTCAGACAGAAATTGAAGAAATATCTGAGAGACCAAAGACAGCAGATAATTTTGTCGGTGAGGTTATCCAGCTTATTAGGGAGGGGGATACAGGAGATGGAGCAGACATTCAGGAGATTATTAGTAAAGTGGACAAAGGAGAAGACACCATTATGCGTTTGCTCAAAGCAGGAGAGATTTTTGAGATACGGCCTGGTAAACTTAAGATTCTAGAATAACAGGGGAGTAATATATACCTCTATCGCTGCTGCAATGAAGACCAATGCGACGGCAACCAAAAACAGAGAGATGGCATCAAGCACCACCTTATCAAATTTAGAAGACCGGAAATCATGATTGATGATAGCAACCGAGATTATCCCCCCCGCAAGACCAGCCACCAAATAGGCAACAATCTCAGGAATGCCATGCACCATATAGCGCAGAACCCCTAAAGGGGCCATGTAAAAATAAGATGCGGTGTTGCTCACATGACTCCTGATAAAATTACCAATGGCGGCGCCTATAACCGAAGCATTCCAGGTGAGGATAAATATTGCTCCTGCTCCATACAAGAAAGAAAAAAGCAGGCAAAACCACATCACATTGAAATTGTTTAGCAGAATTTTAATAAAAAAATTGAAGTTCTGGGCGGTTTCTGCAGTCACGCGACCATTGATGCGTGTGATGGTCTTACTTTGTTCGCTAAACAATGTGTTTGTTGCAGATTCTGGTAGTAATAAGTATGCAAGCGCAAACACAACCATTATACCTAAGAACAGAAAAAGAAATGCACTGATTGCCCGCCCGTGCTCCTTCAATAGCGACCGCTCTCCTGCTGCGACAAGATCCTTTTCTTCCTCAACTTTGATAGTATTGTGGATAAGCGGGATACATGCCATGACAGTAAGAAACACAGTGATCATGCTTAATGCAGAGCCGAATTCCCTAAAGACCCACCATCCAAGCAACAGCGCAACGCAGCAGTAAATTGCGCCTACCAGCAATAGCTCTGCGGGTTGTCGCTCTGCCTTGACTGGGTTGATTATATCCTCAAGAACCATAGAGGTATCTTGATGAGGGAGGTATAAATAGTTTTTGTTTCGAAGGTATTTCAAAACCTTTAAATAAAGTCTCTTATTCCACCAAAACATGGAATACAAAGAGCTTCTGGATAAGGCACGAAAAGAGCTTCCTAAATCGGTTTTTGAAAAATCTAGATTTGACATCCCTAAGGTAAGAGGCCATATCCAGGGGAATAGGACTATCATTACGAATTTCTTGCAGATTGCTAATTCGCTAAGGAGGGATTCCAATCATATGCTTAAGTATGTGTTGAAAGAGTTGGCAGCCCCCGGAGAGATCAAGAAAAGTGGTTCAGTAATTGTGGGAACTAAAATTCCTGCTTCACGAATTAATGAAAAGGTAAAAAAATATACTGAAGAGTTTGTTTTGTGTAAAGAATGCGGCAAACCTGATACTACCGTGATGAAAGAGGGAGCTTATCTCTTCCTTAAGTGTGCTGCATGTGGGGCAAAGTATTCCATCAAAGCAAGGATCTAGACGACCCATCCCGCAAGGCCAACTTGTTTCTCCCGTTCCTTTCCAAAGACGCCTTCCACATGCTTCTTGGTTATCTCCAATGTCTGTTTCAGGTATGCCGGGAGATGATATTTTTCCGCTATCTGGATAGCAGGCTCTAGATATTTTATGATGGATCCTTCGGAAATGGTAAATAAGAGTTTCCCACCGCACTTGGTGCATTTGCCCACCAATGGAACTCTGCGGTACTTCTCGTTGCAATTGACGCACCTAAACTGCTGCATGGAAAATTTACGGAGATTTCCTTTAATGTCCGGCAAGAAATGTTTTTGTATAACCAAACGAGCCACATCTATTGCGTCTACGGCTCGAATCTTGTCTGCAAGCTCCATCTGGCCTTGCATCTTCTCTTCCATGGAGGGTATAGTTTTATAGGCAGAGCAGCGGGTCCCTTCGTTAATGTCGGTAGTCGTATGAGTATACCCAAAATCGAAATATTGCTTGTCGGTCCCGAGCCGATGCGAGAGCTGCTCTATCTGGACTTCATGAGGCATTTTGTATTCCGAACATGCTTTATAAAATTCGAGAGGGTATTGCCACACTACATCCAAGTCAAATGCCATGTCATCTACTTCGGCAGGCGTTAATGTTGAAGTGAGGACCAAGGGGGCATCTTGTGTTGCGCCGCGTGTGGCAGGCAGGAACTGCCGGGAAAAATTAAGCAATGCATCAAGCAAAAGTGTGATGCTTGCTTCGTCACCATCACAATCCCTTCTGGTGGCAGCATGAAGCATGGGATGCGCAAAAAACCCCTGGGTTTGGGAAAATCCGATAATCCGTGCAATTATCCCTGCCGAGGTATGGGGAGCCAATACCACCCCTAGATGGCCTACAATATCTTTAGGCGCTTCAAGATTATAAAAAGGCTTCATCCCATATAATTTAGTCAGGAGGTCATCGAGAAACTTTGTAGTTCTAAAGAGGATTTTATCGGCTCCCTCATCAGGAGATTCTAAGCAGGCAGGCAGCACCACGTCTTGTGGCTTAAGTTCACATACTTGGTCTTCTGCTGACAATGGGGCGCCATATATGTCAGTAGCGTATCCTAATGTATGGAGTGTTGTGATGGGAGTATTAATCTCCATAGGTTTAAAATGGGTGAGTGGCAGCTGGGTCATGTCATACCGGATAGTACCATCTTTATTGACACAGATATTGTGCTGGGCACGCAGTATACCCTTAACTAAATGTTCAGGAATATGCTCCTTATTTGAGGTTCCCTTAACCCCCTTAATCAGATCAGGATATGCCTTCAAGTTCAATTTCTTGGTAAAGATATCAAAATATTTTTGAATCTCTATTTCTTTGAGCGCATAGTGGGCTGCGGGCCCGTGTTTGTTGCACAGTTCGTTATCCACTGGCCCGCAGGCTTGGCAGTAGTACACTTTCTTGGTGGGCTTGTCACAAGTCTCGCAAGTCTTGAAAACAGTGATATGGTCGCATTGAGGACAACGATATGTAGAAAATTCGGCAGTTATCTTGCCTGCTTGAAGCGCGCTCTGAAAAGAACGCATCTTCCCCCCCTCTGCTCCGACTGGAAAAAGAACATGGGGGCTGCCAGTCAATTTCCTCATCTTCGCTTTCTCTGGCCTGCCCATGCGAGCTCCCACAAACAGACCGGATTTATCCCTGATGACCATCCCTGAAATAAGGGCTACCAGATCAAGTATGCTTAATTCTTTGTGTTCGGAGATGGTCTGCAAAGTTTTTTCTGGATGGTTAAGATGTAAGCATTGCCCAAAAGCGAGCGCGTCATCCTTCTCTATGACCACAAATTCTTCATTGGTTACTGAATGAGGAACTCCCAAGAGATCAAGCATCCGTTTATGCTCACTAATAAATGGAAGCACAATCTTGGTGATTGCACCTTCTTCTTCGAGTACCTTTCCAAGCGATGCCCAGGAGACCAGAATAGAAAGCTGGTCGGGGGATATCTCTTTCCAATGATAGGTATAACGAGGGTGAAGTGGGATTTTCGTTTTTTGGGAAAGGCTCACTACTGCAGAAGCTCGTGGTTTGAAAATAAGCGGATTTTTGAAAATAGTAGATAATGTTTCAACCGCAACCTCAGATACCTCGCTTAACTTATCAAGATCGATGGTTCCAAATAGGTTGACGATTTCTCTTTCTCCTTCTTGCGCCCAATACTCTTCACAATAACCAGGAGGGAGCAGGGGGTGCGCTCGGTTGAAAAAATCACCGTAATTAAACAGTATGTCTCCTAAGTAAAGTATCTCAACTATCTTGTCTTTTATTCTTCTCGCTTCCGCAACAGTTTCTATCCTCATCACTGACCCCGAACTTAGCCTGACAAGAGGGCCTTCAATGCTGTCACAAAAGGTGAGCGAAGCTGCTTTGCCTGGCCGTTCTACCTTAAGTTGTGTTCCAATAGCGATATACTCGTTAAGGACCACTGAAGTCGCAGGGTGTATTGCTGCGGCAGAGAATCCTGATGTCCTGCAGCGGCCATACCGCAACCTGAAGCCGCCTGATCTCATAGGATGGGCAAGAACAGGTCTGCCTGCCACTAAATCAGATATGTAGGTAAAGATCGGACTCAGCTTGTCTGTGCTCACTTTCTTTTTCGATTTGAATGTGTGCTGGATATCTAAAAATTCCTTCAGGAAACTCCAGTGATCAAGATCAAAATCCTTTCCCCATTTTGAGATCTGGGCCCATAGTTTTGGGGCTTTTTGCGACAAACACTCGCAGCTCACAAGGCAGACTCCGTTCCGCAGTCGGTTTGTTTCGACGCGGGGGAGATCTTTGTAATTAGATACCTCCAAGTCTTCTGAGGGGTCACCGTCAATCTGAAGGGGAAGATGCGTCAGCATAAATGTAAGCTCTGCTTCGCTGGGTAAATATTGCAAGTTAGTTATCCTATCATGATAGTCTCTGACCTCAGTCAAGGTGCGCTTTACTTCAGAATCGGTGGGGTCGTAAGGAGCATACCCCATCTTCTTCCGAAGATAGTCTGCAATAAGTACTGATACGGAAGCGCCAGTTCCTCCAGCGCTTCTGATAGGCCCCGAATAAAATACCGCAAGATATTCCATTCCGTCCCCCCTCTTACGTGGTTGAAATTTGATAAATCCTTCCAGCGGGCTTGAAACAGTTCCCATGGTAATATAGGCAAATCCAACGCGCATGCCTGCTTCCATAGCTTCCAGTTTAGTCGGGAAGGAGCAGAATTTCTGTTGTGCAATTTCTTCGGCAATGACCAGCGCAATCCTCCAGTCTTGAGAACCATACTTCCGTTCAAGTTCGGTGATGCGCTGAGGAATCCCTTTGTTGAGAATGCTTGGTGCGACGACAGAAACAAGGCCGACAGCTCTCTCGGCAAGGTTCTTGGCCAAGGGGATCGAAACTAGGGGCTCTGGGTCGAAATTCTTCTTGCGAGCCTTATTTGCTACTTCATATGAAAAGGCTACTTGTTTGTTTATCTCTGAAAAATAGTGCTCCATCATATTATCCAAACCGAAGAATCTTGACCTCCCTCGTTTTGAGGTTTACGATGGGGACCCTGCTAGGTTCAGGATTGTGCCCTACTCTCTCTTGAAAATCGGTCTTGCTCTGCCAACAGCTACCACATATTAAAGTAACGTTGCGGTAGCTAGCCGCCACTGATTTATGAACGTGCCCAGTAACAAAAAAATCAGGAACATGCTTTATCACCAAGGCGTCTTTTTCAGAGTCAGGGACATACTGGGTGGAGGTATACGTTGGCGCGAGATGCCTTCTTTTGAGTAAGAATCGCATGATAAGGTCTGCGCGGTTATAGCCTCCCTGATTACGTATAGAGCCCACATTGGCAACATAATAATCAAACGAATATCCATGATAAAGCAGTACGTCGAAGCCAGGAAACTCTCCTTTGCTGCCAATATTAACCACGGCGGGGTTAGACACCAAGGTTACATTAGGTAAATCGAACAGTGGCGCAGAAAATTCTTTATGAAAGGGAGGTTGTGGCTCAGCAAGCTGTATTGCATCGTGGTTCCCGGGGCATAGTATGATTTGAATGTGGGGGGGGATCTGCCGCAAATAGTCTGCACACACTACATATTGTTCACACACATCTTTAATGGCCAATTCTTTATCCTGTTCTGGGTAGACCCCACATCCATCGACGAGATCTCCCACAATAAATAAGTAAGACACCTTTCGGGCGACAGCTTTCTGCGATTCGGTGCCTACCTCACCACTAAGCCACTTAAGGAACTTTGAAAAATCTTCAGCCAAGAAATTATTTGATCCCACATGGAGATCAGAAAGAAAGAGGGCATATTCTTCATCAGGGGATTTCTTCAGGTGTTTGGTGAAAGGCACTTCAGGCCATAAGATGTTGTTTGCAAAAACGATTTTGTCTCCATTGACTCCCGTTACGCCAATTGCTTCGTCAAGAACGATTTCTTGGGCAGCCGCAAATAGGTCTGGTTTGTTTTTATTGACCAGGACATTGATGGTTCCGGTGGGGTCTTCCAGAACAAGGACAATATTCCCGTTCTTTGTTTCTCTACGATCCATGACTAGCCCAACTAAAGCGACGTTTTCCCGATCAGATTTATGGGAAATCCTGCTTATAGAAGTAATGTTCTGAAGCTCTTGCCTTTGCCTGAGTATAGACTCCATAGCAACATATCTTGAATTAAAATAGGCTATGAAATTTTGTACCTCCCGTTTCTGGGGGGTGCCCTGATATGAAGAAACCACCTTCACTGATTGAACAGTGGGCTGTTTGGTTTCAGAGGCATACACCATAAAACGAGAGTAGGGTTTATTGTCCCCTTTTTTTTCGAGAAGAACTTTTGTTTTTTCCATCTCCGACCAACTAATATCTGGGTTCGATGATTTTGTTAATAATGATCTGATGTCCTTGCTAAGGACAAGTATATCGTGTAAGGATACGCTTTCCTGGAGTGATTTGTAGGCTGAATCTAGCTCTTCGATTGACATTTCACCCAAAACATCGGGGCTCAGAAGGATATCTTTATCTAGAAAAAAACTCACTATTTGTTTGGTTGTCTGCTCCATTTTAAATGCATAGGTACTCTGAAAGAGCGTGTTTGACCTTTTCTGAGGTCGAAAGGGGAATAGAAAGGTGAATTTCGCGTGTCCGCCCATATCTACCTTTCGAGAGGACCTTGGCGTTGACTATCCCCATCATATCAAGCTCAGCTATGATGTCCGAAACCCGCCGCTGGGTAAGGGGGGGCAGATGAATCTTTTCACAGAGTTGTTTATAGAGCTCGTATACCTCTCCAGTAAAAACTCCGTCCTTCTTTTTAGATGACAGAAGAAGTATTGAATAGAGACTGACCTGGAATTGCCTCGGTTGTGTTTTTACCAAGTCCATGACGCCCTGGTCTTCCATTTTCTTCTCAGCAAGGTCTATATGGGAGGTCATCACCAACAATTCATTATTGCGTTCTGCTATCTCTGCAGCAACACGAAGCAGCTCCAATGCTCGTCTGGCATCGCCATGCTCGCGCGCTGCATACGCAGCACACTTCTCGATAACGCCCTCTCCTAAGACCCCGCTCTTAAATGCCAAGGAGGCCCGATCACGCAGGATATCTTGGAGTTGTATAGCATTATAGGGTGGGAAGACAACTTCTTCCTCAGATAATGAAGATTTTGCTCTGGGGTCTAGGTTGTTGGTGAAAGTAAGGTCGTTGGATATGCCCACAATAGATACCCTTGCCCTAGTAAGTTCCTCATTCATGCGGGTGAGATTATACAACACTCCGTCACCGGTTTTTTTGATAAGTTGATCTATCTCGTCTAAAACAAGAATCAGCGTCTGGGGTTCTGCATCAACAGAAGCATAGAACTGTTTATACACCTCATCGGTCGGTAACCCGGTAATAGGTATCTCCTTCCCCAATTCCCTCCCAAGCTGGGCAATTAGTCTGTATTCGGTATCTGCTATTTTCTTGAGCTTGCAATTGAGATAAAGTAGTTGTATTTTTCGTCCGCTTTTTTGGGCAACCCGGGTTAGTTGATTGATGAGTATTTTGGTGGTAACTGTTTTGCCGGTTCCGGTCTTGCCATATATGAATAAGTTAGATGGCCGTTCTCCACGAAGACATGTTCCGAGGATTCCTGCAACCTGCTGTAACTCAGAATCGCGATGAAGTACGTTTTCTGGTATAAAAGCGCTTTGAAGGACCCCCTTATCTGTAAATAGGGACGCTTTACTTTCAAAATCCCTAAATATGTTTTTTAAGTCTTTCTCTACCACAATTTTCCACACGAAATGTAGGTTTATAAATATTGTTGTTCTCAAAAATCTGGGCCCCCATCATTTCCGGTGGAACATATTCCTTCTGGTAAAAACATCTAATAAATAATAATTTACAATATAGAAATAAATAAGATAATATACAAAAAAACAAAATAAGATATACTTCCATAGGAAATTGTGGGGTGAAGGGCTCTGTAGAAAATCTCGCTTCGCTTGGGTTAGCAGCTTCAAACCCCTCATTCTAAAGTACAATAACCGACATTCTCCGAAGGAGCCATCCCTCTTGTCAGTTCGCTATTTGATTGGATTAGGTTTGACTTAAGGCTGCTAACCTATATTTTCTACAGAGCCGGGGTGAAGGGAAAGCTTTTTAAGTAGAATAGCAACTTAATAGATATAGTATGGTCACCAAAAAAGAAATAAAAAAGGACCTGGTACGCGTCTACTTCTCAAAAGAGCGGGTCCTCACCGAAAATTCAGATGCCGCGAGGGAGCTCTACAACCAGAGCAGATTTGGTACCCTCTTACCCGACGGAAAACTTCAACTCACCTTAATCGAGACTCTTTATTTGTTGGAGAAGAAAAGGGCAGAGGTGTACGCCTCACCAAAACGAGAGATCGAGTTTGATAAACTAGTAAAGAAAGCAGAAAAGCTAGAACCAAATCTGTGGCCGCGGTATTGTGTTTTTAGGGACATTCGCGATAGAGGTTACATCATCAAGACAGCGCTGAAGTTCGGAGCCGACTTCAGAGTATACGATCGTGGCATAAAACCCGGAGAAGACCACGCGAAATGGATTGTTTATCCGGTCAGCGAAACCACAAACCTGACATGGTACGAGTTTGCTGCGAAAAACAGAGTAGCACACTCAACAAAGAAGCGGCTGTTGATAGGTATTGTTGATGAAGAGAACTCAGTTACCTATTATGAGATTAGGTGGGTACGTCCATAAACTATATAAATTCTACACTGTTTGTTGTTCCCATGGCATTACGTGAACTTATTTTAGAATTTATAAAACAGACTGGGCCCGCACTACCGGTGCAGGTATCCAAGAAGATTCAGACTAATATCTTATTCGCGTCTGCCCACCTCTCTGAACTATCCTCTAGGAAGGAGATTAAAGTATCTGCCTTAAAGGTAGGTAGCTCGCCCCTTTATTACCTTCCTGGCCAGGAGCCGCAACTCGAAAGATTTACTGTGCATTTACATGAAAAAGAGCGCCAGGCTTACGACCTTCTCAAAACAAAAAGGGTGTTGAGGGACTCAGAAACGCCCCCCGCAATGAAAGTTGCTCTAAGATCAATTTCAGATTTTGCAATTCCTTTAGATGTTTCGCACGACAACACCACTGAAATTTTCTGGAAGTGGTACAGTATCACTAATAATGTAGCCGAGGACATCATCAAGGGCCAGCTCATGAACCCAGAAGAGAGACCCGCTCCAGTCCAACCGTTACCCGACAACCCCCCCCGGGCTCAGAAAGACGAGCACAGAGAACAACCATCACCTACGCCGGTCACCACAAAAAAAGAACCACCCCGACAGCAGACCTTGATGCCGTCTTCCCAACCAATGGGCGTTTTCAGGAATGCCCTCCTTAAATATTTACGGGAAAACAAAATTGGCGTTTTAACAGAGACCATTATTCGGAAAGACGCAGACATAGAATTTATCATCGAATTACCCACTGCGGTAGGAAATGCCACCTATTACTGCAGGGCCAAATCAAAATCAAAAGTCAATGAAGGAGACCTAAGCGCCGCATACCTGACAGCCCAATCAAAACAACTTCCTGTCTTGTTCCTCACAAACGGGAGCCTAACAAAAAGAGCAACTATGTTATTAAGTTCACAATTCAAGGGAATGGTGGTGAAAAAAATCTAAAATGGGAGTATCACTTAAAGAGTTGATACGGTGGGAACAAGTTACCTTTCCTGAGTTGAAAGGTAAGGTGTGCGTTGTAGACACATTTAACCTTTTGTACCAATTCCTTACCACCATTCGATCACGCGATGGCTCTATGCTGACTGATTCTCATGGAAACACCACCTCCCACTTGGTTGGGTTGTTTTCGCGGACCACAAAACTGATGGAATATGGAATTAAGTTGGCCTTTGTCTTTGATGGTGAAGCTCCTGCTCTAAAAAAAGAGGAGCGAGAACACCGAAAAGACCTCAAGCTGCAGGCGGAAAAAGCATTCCAGCAAGCCGAGAGGGAGCAAGACATTGATGCAATGAAAAAATACGCTTCAAGAACAGCTCGTCTGACACCCGAGCTGATTGCTGAAGCAAAGAAACTCATTTATGCATTGGGCTTGCCCGTAATCCAAGCACCCGCAGAAGGGGAAGCCCAGGCAGCCCATGTGGCGCAGAAAGGAGATGCATATGCCGTCATTAGCCAGGATTATGATTCTTTGCTGCACGGAGCACCCCGGCTAATTCGAAATGTTTCCCTTTCTGGCAAAAGAAAGACCGTCAATAAACTTAGTTACGCTCCCATTGAACCAGAATACATCGAACTTTCCCAGAACCTTAATAGATTAGGCATAGATCAGGAACAGCTTATTGCTCTTGCTTTGTTAGTCGGCACTGACTATGACCGGGGAGGCATCAAAGGGATTGGCCCCAAGAAAGCGCTTACCTTGGTCAAACAATTTGGTAAAGACTTTGACGCCCTCTTTAAAGAAGTTCAATGGGACTCTTTCTTCAACTATCCTTGGACCGATGCATATTACACCATAAAGAAGATGCCCCTGTCAAACTCCTATGACCTCTCTTGGAAGCCAGTCGAGCCAAAGTCAATTCACGAATTATTGGTCGATGCGCACGATTTTTCTCCTGAGCGAGTTGACAGCTCCATACAAAAACTTTTAACTAGGCCAAAATCCCAAAAAGGGCTTGGTGAGTTTATATGAAGCTACCTTCCTCATATGATGTCGTGGGGGATATTCTTGTCTTTGCAGAATTTCCAAAAATGTCAGAAACGAAAGAACGCAAGATTGCCGAACAGCTTTTGAGACTTCATAAAAATCTTAAAGTGATATGCAAGAAAACACGCAACTATGGCGGCAGGTACCGGCTTCCTCGTCTAAAAATACTGGCAGGGGACCGAAGGAAGGAAACGCTTCATAAGGAAAACGGTTGTAGACTTAAGCTGCACGTTGAAAACGTGTACTTCTCCCCTCGTTTGGGAACAGAGCGTCAGCGGATAAACCAACTGGTTAAAAAGAATGAATCTGTGCTGGTCATGTTTTCTGGATGCGGCGTCTACCCCATCAACATAGCACGAAACACGAAAGCTAAGGAGATATATGGGATAGAGATAAATCCAGTAGCCCATCGCTATGCAGAAGAGAATCTTCGTTTAAACAAAAGCGGAAACATTACTCTCTTGGGGGGAGATGTCAGGAAAATAATCCCACACTTACATAAGAAATTTGATCGGATTATCATGCCTCTTCCTAAAAGCGCCGAGACCTTTTTAGACTTAGCAGTTCCAAAAATCAAGAAGAAGGGCATTATTCATCTATATCTCTTCATACGAGAAGAAAACATAAACAACAACTACTTAGAAAATTTTCTGAGACCGTACCTCCCTCGCTCTACGATAAAGAGTGTTGTCAAATGCGGGCAATTTGGCCCAGGCAAGTGCCGTATCTGTGTGGATATCCAGATATTTTAGACAAGTTATATAAAGAAAACACCATTTATAAGGCCTGCACGCGATGATTACGTGAACACCAGTGCCCTATATGGCAGACGGATGTAACTGCTGAGCGTGCGCTTTTCTTTATCGCTCTTTTTCTCAAAGACGCAAGAAATAATAACCAAACCCTACTTCGATCTTACCC
This sequence comes from Candidatus Nanoarchaeia archaeon, assembly GCA_035289425.1. GTDB lineage: Archaea > Nanobdellota > Nanobdellia > Woesearchaeales > DATDXC01 > DATDXC01. Next base: position 5,269 of record DATDXC010000070.1, on the reverse strand, counting down.
AAACATATGCATATAATCTTCGCCTTCGAGACGCTCTTCTTCCTTCACTTTATCGATTGCTTTCAGGAGATCCTGTTTGGTTACTTTTTTCCGGTCTTCGCGTATGGCAAAATATCCTGCTTCAGTGCAGACAGCCTTTATCTCAGCACCAGAAAAGTTTTCCATCTTCTCTGTCAAGGAGACTATATCAATATCTTTGTCAAGTGTCATCCGCTTGCTATGGATCTTAAATATCTCCACCCGGCCTTCTTTCTCGGGCTGTGGAACGAATATTAGCCTATCCAATCTACCTGGTCTGATAACTGCCGGATCCAATATATCTTTGCGGTTGGTAGCCCCGATAATCTTTACATTATCCAATGGCTTGAAACCATCAATCTCTGCCAACAGTTGCATAAATGTTCTGTTAACTTCCCTCTCGCCTGAGGTTCCCACTTCCATCCTCTTCGCAGCCAATGAATCAATTTCATCGATAAACACAATACTGGGTGCTTTATTCCGCGCCAGCTCAAATATTTCCTTCACCAGCTTGGCGCCCTCCCCTATGAATTTCTGCACTAGCTCAGAACCTACAACCTGGATGAAAGTAGAGTTTGTAGAGGCGGCAACTGCCTTGGCTAACAAAGTCTTGCCGGTTCCAGGTGGCCCATGCAACAATATCCCTTTAGGGGGATTGATGCCCACTTTTTTGAACAATTCGGGCTTCTTTAATGGCAGCTCAACAACTTCCTGTACTTCCCTGATTTGGTTTTGCAGCCCTCCGATGAGCTCCCAGCCCACATCAGGCTTCTCTACAATAACAAAATTTTCCACATCGAACATCTTGGTGATAGGGATCTTTTTGAGTATGGTAAGGTTTTTCTGCTCTGCCAACACCGTATCTCCTGCTCTGAGAGGTTCGCATGTATCAGCTATGTTGACAAAGAACTGATTTCCGTTAGGGATGCGGATAATAGCTCCCTTATCACTGAGCTCTCTTATTTCACATACCATCAGCGGAGGGTTCTTGAGCTTCTCAATCTCCCTTGACAACTTGCTGATAGTTTCCTTAAGAAACTTATTTTCTTCCCCCAGTTTGCTGTCATCAGAAGTGTAACTGTAAATGACACTATCCAGGATGTTTTTTTCCTTTGTATCTGAGGGAGTCATCAGCGTCTATGAGCCTGCTGTCATTTAAAAAGTTTTGCTTTAAAAACACCATTTTTCATAAGAACCTTACCATCAATCAGTATAGTAGGCTTTTTAATAAGCCCATCAACATGGAATGGCACTTCAGTCTTGCCGCCAAATCCAGTGTTGTTCCCCAACGCAATATGGCATGTCCCCAATACCTTTTCATCTTCAAGAAGATTCCCTGTTATACCCGCTTTATCATTTGTCCCTATCCCGAATTCAGCTATATTCCTTGATTTTTTTCCATATTTGGTTAATTGTTGTGATAAAAGCTCTGCAGCCCTGCCTCCTGACACCCTCATCGCAACCCCCCCCGACACCTCTACCAGTACTGGCTTGTCAACCTTTCCTATCCCTGCCACAGAACCATCAATAATGTACCTTCCTTCTGCAGTCCCTTCGACAGGCGCTATGAATGATTCACCATCTGGCAGATTGCCAAAATCGCCCCTTTCAACAAAAATCCCGCTATGCCTGCCATATGCTTTTCGCCCCTCTATACTAAAATGGAGGTCAGTACCTTTGTTGCTTGTAATCCTTACACTATGTGCATTGTCGAGTTTGTCACTTATATGATCAATCAAGGCATGCATTTTCTTGTAATTAATAAGTACACACCTCATTAACATATCTTCATTCACACCCGGTAGTGTTGCAATACGTGCTCCGTGTAAACACGCATTTTTTCTTGCTTTAGTATGGCTCAATGATTTGGAGGTAATGAGAATGGAGACGTCAAATTGCAGCAATTGTGCAGCTACTGCTGCAGGAGGTTCTTCCCCATTGATTTTTCCGACTGGAATTTCCACCATCTCACATCGTTTGGCCAGCCGTTTACCTTCTTCAAAGAACATCTTTCCTATCTCTTTCTTTTTCTTGTCAACTACAACAAGAACCGATTCAGTTTCCCGCACGCCCAAATTAGTGAGAAAGATGCTTCTGATTACATTCTTCATACCACAAATTCCCCCTTTCTGATGATCCAATGCTCTCCCCCGAGTTTGTCTACACCATAGATGTCAAATTTCTGTCGAGGGCTGTTGACAACAATATCCCAATGATAGGTTGTTTTCCTATCAGGTTCAAAACCCATGCCTAAAGCAACATGGATCATTCTTGCTATTTTTTCATTTACAATAAGATATCTGGTCAGCATGGCAACAGGATTGGTGTTTATGGAGAACTCGCCGACTCTCCAGAAATTGTCCTTCATCCCCTGGATAATCTGCGGAGGAAGACTCCTGCTTTTTTCGTACACTTTTATAGTTTTCCATGCATCGTTTCGAACCTTTTCCATCCTCTTTTTTATGAATGGTGAAGCATCAAGTAACGTGTACTTTCCTTCCTTAAATTTCAAGACTATGGGCTTGTTTTTTGGTATGACATAGCTTTGGTCAATGTTGATCACCACATCTCCGACGACCACCCCCTCAATCTTTTCGGGAGTCACGAACGATTCTCCACTGGGAAAATTACCGTAAGCGCCCCCTTTAATGCCTGTTCGTTTATAAAAATCCTTATCATACAATGTGGTAACATCACAGTCAGAACTTATAAAATACCGCCTTCCGCCTTTGCCGTCGGTTAATGCAACCTTAAAATCAGTCCGGTATTTCCCTTTCCTCTCTCCAGACACATGCACCATCTCACATTTGTTTAAGATATCTCTAATCTTGTCGCCCAAGACCCTTAATTTTTTATAGCTTATATCGCAGGTAGTAATATACACATCTAAGGGCAGCGTCTCTGTTATTGCGTACCGTAGGGTGGGTCCCCGTGTTTCATATTTCGTTTGTGGTGAGAATGGGTCCTTGTGCATAAGCTGCGCAGGGCTTAACCATCTCGATTTTTTATTTAAAGTTGGATAGCCAATGGCGCTGCCGAAGTAGTGTTTGCCATAATACCCCTTGCCATGGATTCCGAAGGCAGCAGTCGGGAATTTTATCCTGTTCATGTGTAGCAATTTTGATACTTTCTTGAATTTTTTAAATACGCCTTCATCCACATTCTTATCCAGTTCACAGCCTTTGAGCGTCATAGCAAGGTCTGCGGACTTTACAGGAACATCCAGCATAGAAAACCTATCAGATACTCCATTGCATGAAGCCTTTGCACCCAAGGATTGAGCAACAACACACATAGAATACACAATAGAGTATGAATCGAGATAGTCTTCTAACGGAAGAGCCAGGTGTTCTTTGGTAGGGATAAGCACCATTCCTACACTAAACCGTTCATTTTTTTTAAGGGCATACCCTTCAGTTAAAATACGGCGCGATGCTTTTACCACATCATGGAATCGGTACGGTTTGTACCAATCACTCAGAAATGGAATGTTGATTGCCCCAGAAAACTGTATGGTATCGGCATGAATAATATACCTTGGCTTCTTGAATACTCCCTCAAATTTTCTTTCCTTCGTTTTTTTATTGACTTCGCTGACAAACCCCCCCAATGCCCTGGTTTTATCATTTAAGATCCCTTTTTTATAGTTCTCATACGTAGACCAGACTTCTTCCAAAACACAGAAGCTGGTGCTTACTTCCTCCCCTACAATAACATTCAGCTCCCCGCCCAGTTCATGGATTGCTCTGGACAAAGGTGCAATGGAAAAAAAAGCTTTTTTATGGAGTAAAGGTATGGTAACGAACAGCTCCTCCCCTCGGATAGTTCTGTCGAATAATTTTTTGTAGGAGCGTACAGCAGCAAAAAATTTATTTTTGTCGTATTTCATGGTATCACCTGCAGCTTTTTGGGGTAGGTTGTTAAGAGTAATGGATCTTTTTGTATCAAAATATCATCTTCGATTCTAATGCCTTGGTTGTTGAGATAGATCCCAGGTTCGATGGTAACGACCATCCCCTCCCGTAAGGCTTCCTTGGACTTATCCGTTAAATTAGGCAGCTCATGGATTTTTATTCCAAATCCATGGCCCAGACCATGGGTAAAGTAAGGGGCGTATTTTCCCAACATTCTTTTTGCGTTGTTATACAACTCAGAACATTTTTTCCCTGCTCTGGCTTCCCTGAGTAGTTTTTCCTGAACCCCTAGGACAAACTCATACAATTTTCTCTCACTTTCAGAGATTTTGCCAAGGTAAATCGTCCGGGTAGTGTCAGTGCAATAGTTCTTATACCTGATCCCAAAATCAATGACACAAAATCCTTTTTGCAGCGTGGCGTTTTGGGATACATGGTGGGGCTTAGCTGCATTCCTGCCAGACGCAACTATCGTCGGAAACGCAAGGCCACATCCTCTTTTATTTGCTTCATATTCTAAAAATGCCTTTACTTCAGTTTCTGTTTTAAATTTTGTAAAGCGTTCGATGCAGGCACCAATTATTTCATCAGAAATCTTGCAACCCCTCTGGATTATGCTGATTTCTTCCTGTGTTTTGATTGTTCTTAATGCGCTGCATTCCTTGAAAATATCAACGAAATGGGCCTTAAACTGTTTCTTCAATTCTGTATAGCCTGTGAGAGCCACTGCTGTCTTGTCAATACCTATCTTTTTGATCTTCACTCCCTGCTTTCTTAAGATACATTTAATCTGTGCGAACAGCCGTTTTTCTTTGTCCCACACGACGACTTTTATATTGCTGTCCCTGGCCTTAACCTCCTCCATTTTAGGTACTACTAAGAAGGGTTTTTTGTTTTTAGGTATGACTAACGCTCCCATACCACCATAGCAGGAGAAATAAATGATATTTTTTTCTACATTCTCAAAATCAACACAATAAAATAGAGCACAATCGACTCTCTTTTTCTGCAGAATGGCCTGCAGTTCCTTGACTTTCATAAAATCCCCTATGGGCGGCCAGTATTAAAATGTTTTCTTTTAATTGGCTTAGTAGAAAAAGTTCTGATCGATAACCAATATTGTAGGCTATCAGCCTACAAAACAGCTCCGCTGTTTGTGTTCTGATATGCCGACACCTAAGCACCGACCCAAATAGTCTTTTCAAGGCTGAAAACAAACTCTCAACAATATTCCGTTGCCAGTATAATGTCCAATCCATACATTCCTTGAGCAGTTTCCTATGATTTCCACGACGCATGCCTTTTCTAACTGGAGCAATACTAAACGTCCCATGCTC
>DATDXC010000069.1:0-3777 GCA_035289425.1 Candidatus Nanoarchaeia archaeon | reverse complement strand
GTGGTTTTTCTGAGGATAAGAAAAGGACTGGTTGGAAGATATTTCAGAAAAGAGCTGACAGGATAGATACTGCTAACGCAGCTATTTATGCTTGGCATAACTTGTTTTGGTATGGTGATTAGGTTTTACTGTCCCACAACCTTTTGGAAGGGAAAATATTTAAATCTGGCGTCATTCGCCTATAGTTATATAGATTATAATGGGTGGAATAGATGGGTCAAAAAGTATATGGTGTCGTTTTTGGCGGTGGTAATGTTGCTACTTGGTTGAGGGCTTTAGAGGGTGGGCTGGAGGCGCTACCCTCAGATCATAAGCTGATGGTATTCAGCGATGGATTTACTGGTTTAAACGAGGGCAGATTCTACATAATTGATGATAAAACCCAATTTGACCCTGAACTTCCTGGAACTTTCTCGGGAACTTCACGAGATAATGTCGATGAATCAAAAATAAGGGCAGTCAGGGATAAACTCATAGTTGGGGGCTTTGAGTTAGAAGGGATTATTGGATGCTGTGGTAATGATCATCTAAAAGTCTTAGCAGACACCGGTTCAATCCTGGATCTGCCAGTTATTGGTTGGCCAAAGACTATGGATAACGATCTGTCAGGCACGCTCTGTACATTGGGATTTCCGACAGCAGCACATGAAGCTGCGCAAGCGACTCAAAGGGCAGCGCTTGCAGCCTATAATTTCAATCGTGTCCATATTTTGACATATTTTGGACGGGATACTGACTGGGTAGTTAGCGCTGCGGCATTATGGGGATTCAGTGATGTGGTTATAGGTACGGAAATTAAAGCTGAGGATAAACATACCATGAGAAGGAGGGTAGACGTCTTTGATAATGATACTGAAAAGAGAACAGTTTCTGAGACAGTTGGATATAAATTTGACTATATACTGGAGAGAACAAGGGAAGCGATAAAGAGGAACCGATCACTCTATGGAAAGGGGTTTGCAGTTGTTTCCGCAGCAGAAGCAGGCAAAATTTATGGGATTGAAAACCATGTAGACAAGGAGGATTTGGACAAGCATGGCCACCCAAAGTTTAATCCAGAGACTCTTATGCTTGCCCTAAGGAAGGCTTACAAGTCAAATGGTATTGATGCAGCAGGTGAGGCTGTTACTTATGACCATTGCAGATTCCGACCAGCAACCCGTCTGGATGCTGAAGTGTCTCGATTAGCTGGAATAGAGGCTGTTAGGGCGCTTATTACAGGAAAAAATGGAGTATGCGTCGTCATAACTAATATTACTGACGGTACCCCTACTTTCGATCTGAAACCCCTGCCTGAGGTTTACCGACAGAGATTTTTAAGGCCAGAGGGTTTCATGGATTACAATAATTTGGCTGTCAACCCAGCATTGGAGCAACACTTTGAATGTTTGTTCGGTCCAGTAGGCCAAAGATATGACAGAATGTACAAGAAAATTGCAGAGAGACAGGTTTAAACTTGTGGTTTTTTATTAGAAACTTTACTCTATGTGACCTCCTCCCCACCCGAAATGGCGTGGGTTTAAACCCTTATAACACTAATAAAAAAGAAAGTAAAAAATGGGTATTACTCACATCGGCCTGAATTCTTTATGAGTCATGCTGTAGAACATTATAGGGGGATCTCCAAAAATATCCCGGAATTTCCTGATACTTTCATCAGTTGCCATCCAGTCTCCTGATGCGGCTTTTTCAAACGCGCATAAATGTCCCGCAGCATTGGCATTGCTTAGAGTGGGCTTAACTGGGAGCCCTACAGCTTGAGATATTACGGCCACTGCAAAGTATGCATCACCACACCCATTTGTATTCACTATCCGAGTAGGTGTTGTATGCGGACTCTTGATTGGGCTCAAAGCAACTGGCTGGAAATATGCCCTTTGATCTATTTCATACAAAGTTGAACCTAGCTCTCCGTGGGTAACCAAAATTCTTCCCCTTTTTCCTGTTTGATTATGCTGATCATCTTGTAATTTTGCAAGAGTATCCACAAACGCCTGATCTGTTTTGGTATCTCTACCCATTATCATATCAAATTCCCCTTCATTGGCAACCAACAAATCAGTCCTCAAAGCCAGATCATATACCGCTTGCCTGCCAAGCGCTTTCACCATTGAGTCTGTTGCTGCAAGATAAAACTGGACTTTTTCACCTAACAGAGAAAGCACGGCAGTTATATATTTTGGATCCTTTACTGAATCCACTATGACAATATCTCCACTAGTAACTGCTCCGAGATTAGCATAAGTTCCAACAGCGGATGGCTTGCTTCTGAATGTTAATTTTTTACCATATTCCAAAGCGATGTTGAGGTTTGCAGCCACACTTCCCTCTGTAATGCCAAATAGTGGGTGATAGATCAATCCTTTCGGTAAGTTGTCTGCAATAGCCTGGCTGCCAAAAGGTACAACTAATCTTGCCTGTAATGATAAATCTCTTTGTCCATTTAGATAGACCTGTTCTCCAACGGAGGAATTATGTGCTCCTCCTCCTCCTGCGGTCATGACCAATTGCACGTCAAGAAAGGATGCTATCCCATTTTGAGCTTTCCATGCATCAACTTGATTTTCTTCTAATGGAGTTAGGCTGCCATCGAGATTATACTTATCATCAACAGGTATTCTTACGCCAGTAGAGTTTATAGAAGCAATCCTATCATCAGCAGTCTGTACTTTTCCATAATAAGTTGTTCCTGTTTTCTTGTCAATAACTCTTATGCCCATTGTTAAAGGCAGTGTAAGATATTCGGTAGTTAATGAAGCGCCTCCGCCCATCAAAGGAGATATGGTTCCTTCAAGGTCCCTTACGTTGTCCCCGAAAGTGTGTATTGTTTGCATGTAATCACCTTAAAACCTCTAGAATTCCAAGAGGTTCATACCTCTTTTTTAATAGAAGAATGAAGCTTGGTATAAAAAGCTTTTTATTAGGATAATGGGATTTTTTATAATTCACTAATATTCACAATCGTGATATCTTCATCTATTCTCGGGCAGGCGGTATTTACCCAGGCTTCGACAAAGGGGAAGTTGTTGAGCTGGGTGTAATCTACGGTATCACAGATGAAGATGTAGAAATGTTTCTGAGGATATTTTTCCTTTAATTTATCCAGAAGATTTATGTGGTAGTGCTGCCCAACCTTAGTTGAGACTAAGACCCCTATGTTGGTTGCGCTTAAGAATCTGAGCATAGCCCCTTTTTTCTTTTTGAGATACGCATCGGTTTCCTTCTGCGTTATCCTATTGAAGATTCCGGTAACAGGATCCAGTGCAAAAACAGGCTTGATATTGTCTATGGCTGCTTTTATGGGATGGAATTTTCCTGTCCCTACATATAAGAAGCAATCGACCTTATCAGCAATGAGATTTGCAGGATCTGCATCACACCCCAGCAACTGGCTAGGATATGCCTGCCTGCCTTTTGCCATGAGGACCTCTTTCCCTGCAAGTTTTTTCTTGATTGCAGGAATGCAATCCAAAAATTGGACTGTAGTGATTAACCCTATTTTATCAGGAAGGTTCTCTTGAACCAGCTTTCTCAAATTGACTGGCCCAGTATACCTTGATTCCATAAATACTGTTTTCATAGGGTATATAATTTGGCTTTCTCTTTTAAATCTATTGCAGGATCCAAAAAAAGATTTTAGGTAAGCGTGTATTTTCCTTGCAGCTCTTCTTTTGGCAGGACCATGAAGCCTTTGCCATTTACTAACTTTGCCTTCACTATCCTGGTATCGATGTTTTCTCCCCTCATCTTGAGGACTTCGATGGCCCTGTCTCTGCT
>DATDXC010000068.1:0-16681 GCA_035289425.1 Candidatus Nanoarchaeia archaeon | reverse complement strand
CGATAATTTTCTTTGGTGTAAATGCAGACTTTGCTTTGGAGCTGACAAAAGATAGACATGCAACTTTTGTTAGTAAAGATTATTATGGCCTCCAGACACTAAGGCGAAAAATATCTGATAGGATGATTGTATAAGAAAAGGTGAAAAAATGAACAAAAACAAAAAAATATTAGTTGGAATAGTAGTTAGTTTAATTGCGTTAGTTGCTATCGGATTATTAATAAATTCAAATAATCCGACAGGAGCAGCAGCGTATGGATTACAAGAAGTTGATCTTGCGATAAACACCATTCCTAATTCCGCACTGGTTCATATTGCGCAGGAAAAAGGCTATTTTACAGAACAAGGCCTTAAAGTAAACTATCATGCTTTTGCAACAGGAAAGTTAGCTCTAGATGCACTTATTGGAGGTGGAGCTGATATTGCTACTACCGCAGATGTGCCTATTACATTAGCAGCATTGGCAGACCAAAAAATATCTGTTGTTGCAACAATAGAATATTCAACTGATAACATCCAGGTTGTCGCAAGAAAAGATGCTGGAATTAACAAACCATCAGATTTATCAGGCAAAAGGATCGCGACAACAAAGGGCGGCGGCCCCATGTTTTTCGCTGATGCATTCATAACGAAATATAAAATCAAAGATGCTAAAATCGTGTATCTAACCCCACCGGACATGATAACTTCGCTAGTCAGGGGGGACATAGATGCATTTATTGTTTTTGAGCCTTCTCCTTCAATAGCAATCAAGCAGCTGGGTACTGATAAGGTAACGGTGTTCAGCGATTCTGACATATATGGTGAAACATGGAATATAGTGGTTATGAAAGATTTTGAGAATTCAGATACTATAACCAAATTCATTAAGGCTTTAGTCAAAGCAGAAGAATATTACACAGAAAATCCAGAGGATTCCATCAGAATAGTGTCTGATTATTCTGGTGTTGATCTAGAAACTACCAAAGAAATGCTGCAAAAGCAGAACATAGGGGTTGTGCTTAACAATGTCTTAACAGAGTATCTGCAGCAGGAAGCTGAATGGGCTATAAAAAATGGGTTAAGCTCAAGTGAGCGTATCCCTGACTTTGATGAGTTTATCAACACAGAATACCTTAAAGAGATAAATCCGAAAGTGGTGGAGATATAATATGTTGGTTGCTGAACCAAAACCGCTAGTATTAGTCATTCATGACGAAAGACGGGTTTTAAATAACTATAAACATTTTTTAGAAGCCAGAAATTATGTAGTTAGAACACATCAGGCTTATTGCCTTGATGATGCTGTCAAGGCAGCAGGTGTTCTACTCGATGATGAAATTTTACCGTTCGCTATGTTTGTCGGCTTAACATTAGGCGATCCAGCGGCAGCAAAATCAGGAATGTGGGCTAAAGACGCCGCATTCGACATGTATCTTATGTTACGCACCAACATATTATGGGTTCCGGATATAATCTATTATGGTATTATAGGCAAGGATTCTTCTTTAAAAGATGCGAACGAAACTTATGCTAGAGCAAGGGAACTTGGAGGAATGCGATTAACTATTGAAAGCGATTTACTGAGTTTAAAAATGTATTTTCCAGTGATACATACTTGATACAAAAATAAAATGTCAAATGAAAAACAAATCTTTTTTATCTTTTTTTGTATTTTTAGTTCTCTGGCAAGTTTTAACTATGGTGTTTGATGTAAATAAAACATTATTTCCAAGCCCAATAAGGGTTTTTTTATCATTATTTGAATCAAAACAAATATTTATTGATATGTCTGTAAGTTTAGCACGATTAATTGCAGGAGCTCTCATTGGCATTTTAGCAGGAATTTTATTTGGTTTAATTACTGGAGAATTTGCTTTTGCCAATGAAACATTTGGCCAGCTTGCTAATTTTTTCAGGTTTATACCACCGTTAGCGTTAGTTCCGTTATTTATTGTGTGGTTTGGGATCGGAGAATCTCCAAAAGTCTTATTGCTGGCTTTCACTGCCTTTTTTCCTGTATGGATAAGCACCTTCAATGGTGTTCAGAATATCGAGGAAAAATACAGGTTAGTTGCCAAAAGCTTAAACATCAGGAAATTATTCTTAATAAAAGAAATTATTATGAAAGGTTCTTTGCCTTACATCTTAAATGGCGCACGGTTAGGGATAAGCTTCGCCTTTTCGGTTTTAGTTGCTGCTGAAATGCTTGGCGCGTACTTCGGAATAGGATATCGACTATCATTTCTTCAGTCAGTGTATAAGATAGATTTGATGATTGGTTATATTATAATCTTAGGAATAATTGGATTGGTTATTGATAGATTTTTCCTAAGTATTTCAAAAAAACTAACCCCCTGGAAAAATGAAAACTGAAATAACTGTTAAAAATCTGAATAAGAGTTTTGGTAGATTAAAAATAATCAAAGATATATCTTTTAATGTTAAAAGAGGGGAGTTTGTTTCGGTTATCGGCCCCAGTGGATGTGGTAAAACCACTTTATTGCACTTAATCCACGGATTTACGGAAAGAACAGAAGGTAAGATCAGTGTTAATGGCACTATCTGCTTTGTTTTCCAGGATCATAACTTATTCCCCTGGATGAATGTGAGTGAAAATATTGCAGTGGGACCATTAAATCAGGGCAAATCCATAACTGAAGTTGCTAAAATTACCAGAACAATCCTGAAAGAGGTTGGACTTTCTCCATTCAAGAACTTTTATCCTAACCAGATTTCTGAAGGGATGAAGCAGAGGGTTGGTATTGCAAGAGCTTTAGCAAATAAACCAGAAATATTGTTGATGGATGAGCCTTTTGGCTCATTAGACTGTCTCACTAAGCTAAGGATGCAAGATCTTTTGATGAAACTGAAAAAAGAGCTTAATCTGACTATTTTGTTGGTAACGCACGACATTGATGAAGCGCTCAGGCTCAGTGATAGGGTTATTGTTCTGAGCGAGAGACCTGCTAAGATAATCAGGATAATGGAACGGAATGAATTTAACAGAGAAAAGATTCTGCGATTGCTCACCTGATGATTTCCCCAGCCATCCTGATGAATCTCTCGGCCTTTCTTTTCATATCCTCAAAATCTTGCTTGCTAAAGAATGCCCCTCTGTAGTCTGCTTGTGCTTTGTTGTTGATGGCATCCTGGATTATCTGCTTATAGTTGCTGTATTCTGCTTTTACAAAATTCTTTTTGATCAGATCTTCAAAAAGTCTTCGGGCATCATCATGGCGTCTGGCAGTAGTTGCCATGAATTTGAAGGTTAGGGCATCATTGGCTTTTATGATCGCATGTATCACCATCGAAACAGCTACTGCATATTTTGCTTCGCTATCTGAATCTGCTATGTACTCTGCGGATTTCGACCATAACTTCGCCTGCTCAAAATGGTTCTTTTCCATACAACAACACCATGTGTTTTTTGACTGATTTGATGAAGTTATCGTTCTTTTTTGCTTCTTTTGAGCTGATTACCGTTACTGATATGGTTTTATTGAATCTAGAAGATAGTTCTGATGCCTTGTCCTGTATGCTCCTCTCTTTTACCCTATCAAACTCATTTAAAACCACCAAAATGTCTATGTCTGAGCTGGGCTTAGCATTGCCAGTAACGGCAGAACCATACAGAATCGCAGATCCGATTTCTTTGTTTATATTGCCTACAAGAATCCTTGCTATTTTCTCAGATGTTATTCTCTCGATATTGAGTACTCTCACCAATTCACCCCTCAATGGAGAATCGTTGACCAATTCGTATATTATGGTTTTCTTGTTTATTTTAATGGTCTTGAGTAAGCCAAACCCAGTCAAGCCCGCTATGGTTCGGTACACGGTTGCATGAGGCAGCTTAGTTAATTCCTCCAAAACTGAGCAACCCCATTGCCTCTTAGGGTATTCCAAAAGTGTTGTGACTACTCTCTTCCTGTTCTCAGATGTGGTTACAAATGATATTATATCTGTTCTCATTGTGGACTAATCAGTTCATTATGTGGACTTATATTTAAAGGTTATGGTGCATTATTCCAATCCTACTATTCCCCACAAAAAGCTTTTTAAATGAAAGTGCGTATCTGAGGGGAATGGCACGGATCACTGATATCCTGAAGAGTAAGAAATTCACTATCTCTGTAGAGTTGGTCCCTCCGCGGAATGGCAGCCCTGCGGATGAGATGTGGGAAAAGCTAGAACAGCTTAAGGGAAAGGTTGATTTTGTAAGTGTCACCAAAGGAGCAGGCGGCAGCTTGCGGGGCGGCACATTGCCTATCTCTTACTTCGCCCAAGAGAGATATGGTATCAAGACCATTGCCCATTTTGTATGCAGGGAGAGAACAGTGCATGAGATAGAGAATGAGCTCATGGACCTTTATTATTTCGGCATCAAGAATATCCTTGCCTTACGCGGAGATCCTCCGGCAGGCCAGAAAGATGAAGCCTGGGACGGCGACTATACGTATGCGTATCCCCTGGTCAGACAAATTAAGGATATGAATGCAGGAATATATGTGCCTAGGAAGAATGTTGACGAAAAATCAAGAGCTGGCCTCAAGACTGATTTCTGCATCATTGTGGCAGGGCATCCTGAAGATCCTATTGAAGATGAAATTGAGCATATCAAGGCGAAGATTGAGGCTGGCGCTGATGTCATCATAACTCAGATGGTATTCTCTTTTGAAGAATATAAAGCATATGTGGATAGCTTACGGAAAGCAGGAATTAGGGTGCCGGTGCTTGCAGGAATCAGGCCGTTGGTAGACCCCAAACAGGCTGAATCAGTCGAGAAGTTTTTTGGTCTAAAGGTTAATACAGAGATAATGCGATTGCTTGGAGAAGCGAAAACAGAAGCCCAGGCATATGAAGCTGGCATCAGCTATACTGCTGCTATGATAAAGAAACTTAAAGCAATGGGCGCTCCAGGAGTGCATTTGTTTGTCCTGAACGATGTGGGACTAGTGGAAAGCCTTTTGAAAAAGATTTAAAAGTAAACTGCTTTTATGATGTTCTATGGAGGATCTACAAAAAGCGCATGCTCTGAGAAAAATACAGATTCAAGAGAGGTTACGGGATTTCTCTAAAGTTTCCAGTGATGATTTTTTTTATGAGCTGTGTTTCTGCGTGATGACGCCTCAGTCAAATGCCTTCAAATGCGATGAGATTGTCTCAATCCTTAAAGAAAAGGATTTTTTATATAAGGATTTTAAGATTTCACCTATCCTTAAAAGAAGAACACGATTTTATAAGCATAAGTCAGAATACTTAAAGACATTAAAGAAGCAATTCGGTTCCATAAGGGAGCACATAACAGGAATGCCGTCTGTTGAGTTGAGGGAATTTCTAGTCAAAAATGTCAAAGGCATCGGATATAAGGAAGCATCGCACTTTTTGCGTAATGTTGGGCATAGAGATTTGGCAATATTGGACAGGCATATCCTTAGGAACCTGGTTAAACATAAGGTGATTGAGGCAATTCCAGAAAGCTTAAATAGGCAAAAATATATGGATATTGAACAGAAGTTTAGCCAATTTTCGAGAAAAATCAAGATTCCCTTGGATGAACTTGATTTGTTATTTTGGAGCCAGGAAACTGGGAAGATATTCAAGTGAGGTGATGAGAATGAGGCTTAAGGGAAAGAATGTGGTTGTTACTGGTTCTGGAAGAGGTATTGGCAGGGCAATAGCCTTGGCATGTGCCAAGGAAGGCGCACAGGTGGTAGTAAACTGTGTGCACAAGGCCAATGCGCTTAAGGTTGTGGCAGAGATAAAAAAGATGGGCGGCAATGCCATTGCAGCTTGTGGTGATGTGTCTAAATCGAGAGATGCTGCGTCAATTGTAAAAGCTGCATTGAAGCAGTTCCGGAAGATTGACATCCTCGTTAATAATGCGGGCATTGTGCACTTCAACCCTTTATTGAAGATAACTGAAAAAGAGTGGGACCAGACCCTCGCCGTTAATTTACGTGGAACGTTCTTGATGTCTCAGGCAGTGGCGAAACACATGGTGCAGAACAACGTAAAAGGAAATATAGTGAATATTGCTTCCATTGCAGGCAAGGTTGGTTTTCAGCAATTAGCGCATTATTGCGCTTCTAAAGGGGGCATCATCGAGTTGACAAAAGAAATGGCGCTGGAATTGGCTCCCCATGGCATACGAGTCAATGCTATCGGTCCTGGTGTGATCGAGACGGATATGACTAAGGGGATATTGGATAATCCAGAATCAGCCAAGCAGTTCCTTAAAGCGATCCCGATGGGCAGAGTTGGCCAACCTGAAGAGATTGCCAAAGTTGCTGTGTTCTTGGCCTCAGAAGATGCGTCATACATGACTGGGCATACAATCTTTGCAGATGGTGGATGGGTATCACAATAACTGGTTTAAATGCCATTAGAAGAGATTTACGAGAAGCTGGCAATAGTGAGAAAGCGAGGATTCTGCAGCGATTCTTCAAAACCGGCGAGGGAGAATATGGCCAGGGAGATGTCTTTCTCGGTGTTACGGTTCCTGAATCTCGGAAAATAGCCCAGAAATATGGTGATCTATCTTTCCCTGATGTCAAAGCGCTACTTGATTCAAAAATCCACGAAGAGCGATTGGTAGCGATATTGCTCCTCGTGCATGCCTTTCAGAGAGGAGATGAGAAAAGAGTAGTAGATTTTTATCTGTCGCATACTAAAAAGATAAACAATTGGGATTTGGTTGATTTAAGCGCTGACAAGATATTGGGAGCTTATCTTCTTAGTAAGAAGAAAGATGTTTTGTATAAGCTTGCAAAATCGGATAACATATGGGAACGGCGGATTTCGATAGTATCCACCTATAGTTTTATCAAGAATGGAAAGTTTGATGATGTATTGAAGATCTCTGAGTTATTGTTGGATGATATGCATGATTTGATCCATAAAGCAGGGGGGTGGATGTTGAGGGAGGTTGGCAAACGGAATCAGGCTGTTGAAGAAGGATTTTTAAAGAGACATTATTTAAGGATGCCGCGGACCATGCTCAGGTATGCGATTGAAAGGCTTCCTGAGTCAAAAAAGAGAGTTTATATGAGAAAATGAAAACAAAGGAATTTTTGAAGTTATTTAAGAGGGCAGAAAAGAAATATGGGCCTTCTACCAAACGGTTAGCGGCTGAAGGGTGGGATAGTGATTGGAAAGTTCTCATCACTACCATCATGTCTGCACAAAGCAGGGATGAAACAACCATCCCTATTGCTGAAAATCTTTTTAAGAAATATCCGACATTAGGAAAACTAGCTAAGGCACGATTTGCAGATGTAAAAAAGATATTTAGCGGACTTAACTACAACAACACAAAGGCAAAACATGTTATTGAAGCTGCTATAATGCTCTCAAAGCTTACTAAAGTGCCGGATACGATTGAAGAGTTGGTTACTATCCCCGGCGTTGGGAGGAAAACTGCTAATTTAGTCGTAACGGAGTGTTATGGCAAGGATGGCATTTGCGTCGACACACATGTCCATCGTATTTCTAATGTGCTCGGTCTCGTCAGCACAAAAACGCCCCACCAGACTGAAGCAGAGTTAATGAAAGTTGCACCCAAAAGATATTGGAGGAAGATTAATAGAATATTTGTTTTATGGGGAAAGGATTGTCCTGGGAGAGATAAGAAAAAACTTATTCGAAGATTAGTGGACTAAGATTTGTTCTTTTTTAGATATTCGTCCACCTGCTCGGGCTTGGTGAAGATGACTTTTGCAAAAGGCTCTGGATTTGCTTCGCATTCATGGGTGTGGTGATCCCTGCAAACCTGGGGCCTTGACTCATAGATGGAACATTTATTTTCATAGAGGTGCTTGCATTTTGTCCTGAACTCAGCTATCCAGTCACCATCGAGATCCTGATAGACTATAATGTTCTCGTGCATGAGCATCCATCTGATCTCATCCCAAGCCTTCCTGTTCTTAGGCACAGCTAATTCTACAGTGATGTATTTACAGCATAAGGCAACGCACTTATCGCACGATGGCATGGGCCGAGAAACTGTATGAGAGTATTTAAAGGTACTGTCCAGTTGAAAAGTGTAGGAACTCCTACAAGAATGCATCTATAATGCATTAAAGGAGAACTCTAAGGGGCTTGGCACTCTAAGGGCACACATGCAGGTATGAAGCTTCCCTCTGCTTCCAGCAAGACAACTGTGCAATCATAGGGAGTAGTTGTGTTCTCTGAAATATCTCCAATCGCTATAAAATCCTTGGCAAAACAATCTAAGCCGCAATACGCTGTCTCGCAGAATTGCCATGGGTCGCATCCTTGTACATTGACTGGCTCTCTGGGTTCAGAGTCAGGACAATTATCACTTGGATCACATACTGTATCGTTGTCAGAATCCACACAGTTTGCAGTGCAACTATTGGAGCACGAGTCAGTATCATTTGAATTCCCATCATCACAATCTTCAGGTGGCTGGACAAACAAATCTCCGCAGGCAGCTGTGGTACAGCTCGTGGTGCAAGAATCGTTGTTATTTGAATTGCCATCATCGCATGTTTCATTGCCTTCAGTTACATTATTCCCGCAAACCGAAGGTGTACAGGCTCCATTTGAGCAACCAAATAGGCATTCTTCAGTTGTTTCTACTATAGTAGTGTTAGCACAGGACCCTAACAAACAACCCCCGGTTGTGGTGATATTAGTGACATTATTGCCTACACAAACCAATTGATTAGCAAATGCTGCGCATGATTGGACAAATGCAGTGCTATTAGTGGTAGAACAATTTCCGTTTTGGCATCTTCAAAATAATGGATATATTCATCCTCAAAGATTCTGTGGGCTTGATGTAAGATTTCTAAGTCTTCTCTTTCGATTTTATCCGGGACCAACAAATGCCCTAACGCTATTTGTGCGGCATCATGGTCTGAAACCTCAAATCCGTTTGATAGTATTGCTGCCTTTGCCGCATATAACATGGAATAATAAGAGAGGGTTATAGCCCAATAATCCCAAAATAGCTTTTTTGGCTGGTCTTTCGTGGGCGCAATCTCTTTTGTGTGCTGAGCAATCAATAAACTATTCTCCGCCTTTTCGAGGAATAATCTTATTTTGAATG
Source organism: Candidatus Nanoarchaeia archaeon (assembly GCA_035289425.1). Classification (GTDB taxonomy): domain Archaea; phylum Nanobdellota; class Nanobdellia; order Woesearchaeales; family DATDXC01; genus DATDXC01. The sequence goes on along the minus strand of DATDXC010000068.1, from coordinate 7,623 downwards.
ATTGGGATGACTTTTTGGTCCTTTTTTCATTAATGCCATCTTCGAACATTCTTTGGTATTCTTTCTTATCGAATTCCATTAAAAACGCACCTCCAAAATCCCTCTGGATCATGCAAGATTATATGGTCGTATAGCGCTTGCTTTCCAACATTTTCTTGCATATCTTTGAGCATTACGGTAAATTCTTTTCTAGTTATAAAGATAGTATTGATTTTTATTTTGAACAACAGCTCGTATTTTGCGAAGGAAATGCTTTTTTTTCCGTCTTTGTTTATGATTAAAACGTCAATATCGCTTTTTTCTGTCTGTGCTCTTTTAGCATAACTGCCAAACAATATCACGATATCTTCTGTGTCAAGCTCCTGATAAATCTTTTTTATGGTAGGATATTTTTCTAAGTAGTCTTTCCTTTCTTCATCAGAAGAAACCGCTAGATGCGCTTTTAGTATTGGATTCTCTTTGTCAAGAGAGATTATTTTTGATCTTCCTATCTCCTGTATAATCAATAAGTCGTTTATTGAGCTGATTGTTCTGTAGAAACTCGCATAAGGTATACCCAGTGCCTTGCTTAATCCATGCATAGTGTATCTCTCATTAGGATGCTTTCCCAGAAAATTGAGGATTAGGTGTTTATTATCCATATTTGGATAATATTATCCATAATTGATATATAAATCTTTTCCTTTTATTCATTATCAGAGAATCTATTGCACCTGCTTCTTAAGAATGAAGTTTGGTATACATATTTTCCTTTAATTGGCTGGTTGCAAAGTCAGCAACCTTCCTCAGATTAAATACGTCTTCCTCATTATATTCTACCAGCAGATTGAGGTAATGCTCGTCTCCTGTTGCCTTGTACATGCGCCATAGTGTCAGCGCATCGCCTCCGCAGAGATCTTCTACTAACTGGTTTCGCCTGATGCCCAGCTTCCTTTCGATTGCTTTCAGCCCGCCGGTGAGACCAATACGTTGGCACGCAACCCTGAGATCAAAATTAGGTATATTGGGAAGCACGCCAGGGTATCTTTTTTTTATAAAGGGGATATCAAAGGAAGCTCCATTGTACGTTACGATAAGCTGGTATCTCTTCAGCTCTTTCTGGAGAGCTGCATAATCAAGGTTGATGCCTTTAATCATTGTTTTGGTATCTGCCCCGTCAAACAAGCCGAACAGGGTGATATCATCATAGCTAGACATTCCTGAAGTTTCAATATCAAGAAATACGGCCTGATCCTTAAAAAAATCGTAGAGGCGCCATGTCTCAGACTGGGGCAGATGCGACTGAAAAAAAGATGCGTCGTTGGAGTACAATGCAGACCTTGCCTTGAGAATCTGCCGGTCATAATATGATTTTCTAATAGGGGAGATGCCATTGATATGGGAACAGCGCAAAAAAGAGTGCCAATCAGAGATGCCTTGCTTCCACAGGCTTTGTTCAGTTTTATGGCTGATCCCCTCAAGAAAGATAAAACTGTTCTCTATCATTAAGCAACCTAAAGCGAGGTCATTTAAAAATACTATGGAAAATATTCTGTGGAGACCATACAATTCACGCTTTCGGACATGTCCAGTGGTAAAAAACTAGGGCAATGTATATAAATGACAAAGCTTTCTTAAATCACCATGCTCAATTTTTTAAAGAAACTGTTCAAAAATGAGCCTGAACAGACAGCAACCATATTGAAGGTAGACGAACTTAAGGAATTCTTCAACACCAAATCAAAAAGCCTCACTGAAGAGCTCAATGTCAAAATAAAGGATTTAAAGGAAAAGGTAGCCCGTGAAGTTGAAAAAACACGAGAGAACCTTATCAACCTCAAGAAAGCTGAATTGAGAAATCCGAACATCCCTGTCAGAGCCCGCCAGATTATGGATGGCAACAGAGAATCATACATACGGGCAGTCAGCAAACTGATCAATGAAGTTGAGATAGCAAACAGCTATGATGCCATTGCCCTTTTCTGCCTGACCTTTGAGCAGACTTTGCATCAATTTGCGCAGTCAACAGCAAAGGCATATCAGGTGCTCCAGGAATTCTTCGCCCATGAATCAAGGGAGGTTGCACTGAATATCAAAGAGATAGACTCATTGATAAAAGAGTTAGGCACCTTGGTACGAGCCAATAAACTGGATGGGCTGCGCAGCCTTAAGGATGCCATCATAGAGCTTCAGAATGATAGGGAGTATAGGATAACCCTGGTTAAAAAAATTAATGAATTAAACGGAGAGATGGACAAAGCACGTTCCTTGATATCAAATTTGACTAACATTCAGGAAGAGCTGCACAGCAGCAATGAATATACTGAGCTTCTTTCCCTTGAGGAGATGAGGAGAAAACTCATAAAAAATATTGAGGATGAGAAGGCAAAGATTAACCACTCATTTTCAGTCATCGGTGCTGCGCTCAAAAAGTATTCCCGGATAACGCTTAAGGATTCTGATCTGCTTGACAGCTATGTGCTCGATCCGGTACCCTCCTTGATGAGGGATGAGCAGCTTGTTATTGTGGGGCTGCTTGAAGGGACTGCCAAAAGCATCCATAATGCGAGCATAGACCTTAAGGATAAGAAGAGAGAAAGGATATTGGAAGAGCTGCAGCAGCTTGACCATGCCTTCCTGAGTGGTTACCGGAGAAATCTTAAGGAGCTAGTGAAGAAAATAAAGGATCTCGACGAGCGCATACAGACAAACCATTCGAAAGCAAAGCTGGATGACCTTGCAGAGAAGATAGACTCATCAAAGCAGAAGGCTGCAAAACTTGATGAGGAGATCACTTTCTCTGACAAAGAGCTCCATAAGATTGATGTTGAGAGCAAAAAGAGAAATATACAAGAAAAGATACATGATGTGTTTGGATCTGAGGTTGTTATTTCTTAAATTCTTGTGCTTCTTCGACTGCGTCTCTTCCCACTGATTTACCAAGAATCAATTCTAATGTTGCTCCGCCTGCACTTGTAACGGTCTCAAAGGCTTCCTGTGCATTACATACATTTACTCTGAATGTTGTATCGCCGCCTGCTGCAATTGTTGTCCCACCGTTTTCTTTGCATTGCAATACCGCAGCAAATATTGTCCTATCGGTAGCTGACGTGTCTTCCACCCTCGAATCCTCAATTGAATACGGGCCGGATTGGATATACAGTCCTGCATTTCTGATTATTTCTGCTATTTTTTCCAAAGTTTTTGGACCAGGAGCTACGCCCAGCCATCCTTGCGGGATGCGTGTTGCATTACTATACATCTTAATAGCTGTCTCCACTGGTAAAATCCCTTGTTTGTTTGGACTGCCATTTGCGATAGTATGGTCATACGCAGTAATGACGCGGACACCTCGGGAATGTGCTTTAGCTATAACATTATGAGCAAAAACAATTTGTTCACCCTCTTGCCCCCATTTTATATATGAACTTCCGACCAGCTGCCTAATCTCCTCGTCTGTAATGCCGATCAGTGATTTTAACTCCTCACTCTTTTGTTTTTGCAGTCTCTTTGTAAGCTCTTTGACCTTGTCTTCTTCATTTAAACCTTTAGTCTGATCAAGAATCATTTGGTCATATTTTTCGACAATTGCAGCTGCTTGGTCCGCAACTGGTTCTATCCGGGAGTCAAAATATTGGGCTAGAAGAAATGTATAGGTAACTGCTCCACCGGTAATAATAACATCTCTACTTCTCATTCTGTCTATCAGGTCTCTTGCTACAGTTATTTTAGATGTAATGCCTGGATCCGACTCTATTTTTAAACCACACAACCCAAAAACGAAGGACCCTCTTTCTGCCGTTTCGAGTTTTTGAATGATAGTGCCTATATTGTCAAGGACATTGGCATATTGGAAACCATACACAACATCCCCGCCATTTTGAGCTATTATCAATGGTGTTGTCATTATTGTCGGTTCGGGTCTATGATTTTGTGTCTCTGCTTCGTTTACATACACAGCATTTTCCCCAACCAAAGAAGCGAAAAATTTGGCAAATTCTAAATGTTGTTCTCTTTTTTTAAGCATTGCTTCTCCATCATACCTAACATTCTCAAGAACCAAAAGTTGACCTGGCTTCAAGGTAGCTGCCATTGCACGAACTTCATCCTGATGCCTATACACGCTTCTGGGAGTATTGTCTTCATAACAATTGGGGACGAATAAGACTGGATGTTTAAGGAGGCCTTTTTCTCCTAAGATTTGTTCAATTCTTTTTGCTACCGGAGCCATACTGAATTGAGGATCTTCTCCCTCTGGGCGACCGCACCAGCCTGCTGCCAAAACTAATTTTCCAGCATGGGTGAGTATATACTCGGCTGTAGGCATTATGTCTAATATCCGAGTATCATCAGTCACTCTTTTTGGGTCTGATAGGGGTTTAGAAGGATCTAAAGGAACATCTAATCCTGCACGCATAAAAACATATCTATTTTGTAGGTTTACATCTTTAACTGTTCTTCTGTATTCAGCCATATTCCACCATCTTTTAACATCGCATCTAACGCAAATATTTAAACTTTATGCAAAGACTTATTTGCGAACAGTTTAGAGACAAACTGCACAGCTCCCTTGGGAACAATAAATGTCATCGGCCTGTCTTCTGCCCTTTTGAATGGCACTGGTTTAATCTTGTCACCAACCATTTTAATGCTCTTCAGAAAATCTGCAGGCCTGGTCTGCAACCCGACCTTATTGGTCCATATTTCCATAGGGCCTATCCCGATAAACCTATTCATGATAATGTCCAAAGCTAAAGGGTCTTCGGAAGCTGCGATTATACCTGCTTTTTTCGGCTGACCGCTGCCTGGTCCATTCCCTTCCATGCCAATGATGCCATCAACAATACTCAATGATGGATTGATTGTATTAGCTAAATCGATCAGCATCTTGGCAAAATCCTCCTTTTCGTAGTATTTGAAATGAAACTGGCTTTTATGCAATCCTACTATTAATCCAAAAAGATTTTTAATTGCGATTGTGGAACCGGTCATAACGTGGGTCTTAAGTTTTGGTATGTTGACTATATGATCAACTTCAGCAACATAGCTCGTCAGATCAAACTTTCTTCTGATCAAGGGATTTTTGACAGTAAATGACTTTTTTCCCATAAACTTAACAAATGCAATCCCCTCGTCCCTGCAAACTTGCAGAATTCCAGTAGCCTGCGCAGTCTGGATAGGATCATGTATGCCTGGTGAGTCCCCTACCAACACTTCACAATTCAGCTGCTTGAAGAGTTGTATCGCTGCCCTCACCACTTCAGGATGGGTTGTTACTGCATCCTCCGGCTTTCGGGGATACAAAAGATTTGGCTTTATGAGGACTTTTGAATTCTTTATAGGTACATCAAGCAAAGAGACGCTTTTCTTGACTGAATGATACACTTCCTCAGAATCATAAGAACTGCATTTTGCAAGAGCTACGGTAACCATAAAAAAAGGAATGAATCTTTTCTTAATAAGGTTTTGTGTTAAAGGAACAATGGCACACAGACCAATGCGACTATGCTCATCAGCTTTATCAAGATGTTCAAAGAAGGTCCCGAGGTATCCTTAAACGGGTCCCCTACCGTATCACCAACAACTGCTGCCTTGTGAGCATCAGATCCTTTGCCCCCAAACTTACCCATCTCGATATACTTCTTTGCATTGTCCCATGAACCGCCTGCATTAGCCATCATGATAGCAAGCATGATGCCAGTCACCAAGGTGCCTGCCAGCAAACCGCCTACTGCCTCTGGACCAAGGAGGTATCCCATAGCGATTGGTGCAATCACCGCAATAAGTGCAGGGACTACCATCTGTTTCAAAGCTCCCCTCGTGGCAATATCAACGCATTTTTTGTGATCCGGCTTTGCCTTCCCCTGCATCAATCCCTTAATCTGCTTAAACTGCCTCCTGACTTCCTCTATCATGCTATGCGCAGTCCTGCCGACTGCCCTCAATGTGAGTGAAGTGAATAGGAAAGGCAGGACGCCTCCAATCAGCAACCCAATTATAACCAAGGGATTCAATAAATCGATTGTATCAATTTTGGCTGATGTGGTAAATGCTGAAAATAAGGCTAATGCGGTAAGAGCTGCCGAGCCAATGGCAAATCCTTTTCCCATGGCAGCTGTGGTGTTTCCCACAGAATCAAGGGCGTCTGTCCTCTTCCTAACCTGAGGGCTCAAAGCTGCCATCTGGGCAATACCCCCTGCATTGTCTGCAACAGGTCCATACGCATTGACTGCAAGACTTATTCCTAAGGTAGACAGCATGCCCACTGCTGCAATCGCAATGCCATATAATCCAGCAAAATAATAAGAGATGTATATTGCTATTGTGATAACGATTATGGGTAGTACAGTGCTCATCATGCCTGTAGAGAGACCCTCCAGTATGTTTGTTGCGGCACCGGTCAATGAACTTTCGGATACGGTTTTAGTGGGCTTAAAATCAAAGGAGGTGTAGTATTCAGTGAGCAGGCCTATTAAGACACCAGCCACTAAGCCAGCCAGAGTTGCATAAAAAATACCTATTGATGAAAAAGACATGGCCCCTATCTGGAAACTTGCAGGCAAAAGAAACCTCACCAGTATATATATGAGGGGGATTAGTATGATACTTGCAGATAACAATCCCCTATTAAGCGCTGAATGCACTTGTGAAGAAGTCTTAGATCTCACAAAAGTTGTTCCGATAAGGGATGCAATAATCCCTGCGGCAGAAATGAATAAGGGAAGTGTGACGAATCTTACATTTTCCCCTGCGATGGTCAACCCAAGCACCATGGTTGCAAGGATGGATCCTACATAGCTCTCAAATAAATCAGCGCCCATGCCAGCCACATCCCCTACATTATCACCCACATTATCTGCAATAACTGCAGGATTTCGAGGATCATCTTCAGGAATTCCTGCTTCCACTTTACCTACCATATCAGCTCCCACATCTGCTGCTTTGGTGTATATGCCTCCACCGACCCTTGCAAACAATGCGACAGAAGAAGCACCTAATCCGAATCCTATCAATAAGTTAGGGTCTCCAAAAATAACATATAATACTGAGACTCCCAGAAGACCGAAGCCAACCGCAGACAATCCCAGGACAGCACCGCTTGAGAATGCCACCTGCAATGCTGGCGCCAGTCCTTTAGTGGCGGCCTGGGTAGTCCGCACATTGGCTTTGGTTGCGATACTCATGCCGATGAATCCTGCCAGTGTTGACAAAATCGATCCTGCCAGGAATGCTATTGCGGTAATGTGCGAAAGAAAATTCCAGAGCATGGCAAAAACCACAATGACAAATATGAGCAGTATCTTATACTCCCTAAATAGGAAAGCCATTGCGCCTTGATGGATGGCGTTGCTTATCTCCTTCATTTTAGGAGAACCTGCATCCATCTTATTTATCTTAAGGGTAAAGAGAACTGCGAACAATATGCTTATTATGCTTACGAGTAGTACTACTAAAACCATTATCCCACCTCAGTCTATACGGAATATTTAAAGTTTTGTTTTATTAGGTAAGCGTGTATTTTCCTTGCAGCTCTTCTTTTGGCAGGACCATGAAGCCTTTGCCATTTACTAACTTTGCCTTCACTATCCTGGTATCGATGTTTTCTCCCCTCATCTTGAGGACTTCGATGGCCCTGTCTCTGCT
>DATDXC010000067.1:0-4631 GCA_035289425.1 Candidatus Nanoarchaeia archaeon | reverse complement strand
CCCCATGTCCCTGCAGAATCAACAGCAAAAGACATTGAAGGGCTGCTCGGGAAAGTGGATTCCCTCATCTTGGTGACCAATCATAAAGAATTCACATCCATGGATTATACTCTGCTGAGGGAAAACAACATTAAAGTCGTCGTCGACGGCAGGAATTGCCTGGACAAGGATAAAATCAAGGCATTGGGCATCAGGTATCACGGCATCGGAAGGCAATAAATTCCTCCAATTTGCATTACTCATTTCTTTACAACCACGAGGGCCACCGCAGCCGCATATGCTTTAGTGTGGGAGATGCTAATGCTTACCGAACCGGGAATGATTTTCCTGCTGCCCCTGATGTTCGCATAAGGCGCGCCGCCTTTCCTATGGAATATTTCAATATTCTTAAAGTGTAATTTCTCTATATCACTATATGCCTTGATGATAGCCTCCTTTGCGCAGAAGATGCCGGCAATCCGTTGCGGGCTGTACTTCTTGAGTTTCTTCAATTCTTTAGCAGTTAGAAATTTTTTCAGAAGACGCGAGCTCTTAGATTTAAATCGCGAAATATCTTCTATATCCACACCGATGTTGATGGTCATCCTTTTGAATATTCCTTCAGTTCTTCAATTTTCGGCATCTGCGCCAAACTTTTCTTTCAGGTATTTCTTTTTGTTTTCATTCCTAGAAATCTTTCCACTTGTGGTCTTGACTATCCATTTCAGCGGTACGAGGTAGACATCTTTCACAGAAAGGTTTAGCCCTTCGCTTATTCTCCTCTTGATTTCCCGTATGAGATTTCTATGTAACCCGGGGCTAATAGTCGTCTCGCAAATGAGCACGACTTCTTCGCTCCCAATCTTGCTATTGTGAATGCCCACGGCAACAGCTCTGCCTTTTTTTATTCCTTGGACGTGATTCACTATAAATTCTACATCGTGCGCATAGTAGTTCTTGCCATTTACTATAATAAGATCTTTTTTTCTTCCGGTGATATAAAGCTGGCCTTCAGCAATGTAACCCAAATCTCCCGTGTAAAACCAGCCATGTTCAAGAACCCGTGCCGTTTCATCCGGCAATCTGAAATAGCCAGAAAAGAGGGATGTGCTCCTTATCCTGACCTCCCCGACATGCCGCTCCGAAAGTTCATTTCTGTTATCGTCACTGATGCTTACTTCAGTATTCGGAATAGCAGAGCCACACGAAAGGAAACAAAGACAGTCAGAACCTGCCTCTACCTTTATGGCATGACACTCTTCTATAAATGGAATTCTAAGAACATAATCTACTTGCACCACTCTGCCAATTTCTGACTGGCTTATCCCAAATACATTTTCTGCCATCGCGTAGCATGTCTGCAGCATCTCTCTCCTGATGCCATACGCTTTGAATGAATCACAGAAAACGTCAAAGCTGTGTAATTTACATGCTTCTGAACAATCGATGAATGCTTTCATCCCTTTAAGATTATATTTGTTGGTTTCTGTATCTACACAGTTGGCAAGAAAATTGAATGCAAAATTGGGGAGCCAACATAAGGTTGCTTTGTTTTTTTCTATGTGTTCAAATAGTATCTGTGGTTTATTGACCCACTCAAAAGTATCCATCATGATGATGGGGACTCCCTTTACCAATGGCATCATGAAACATGCGATAAGCCCCATGTCGTGGTACAGGGGAAGCCAACTCACAATTTTGTCAGAGTTGTCCAACTTTATGGCTGCCGAATAGTTCTCTATCTGGTTCAAAACCGCTGCATGCGTCAAAGCGACACCTTTCTGTAGGCCAGTAGTCCCGGAGCTATGCTGGAGAAACGCAAAACCATCAGTTCCATTATCTTCTCCCCAAAACGGGGCGGCCTTCCCAGCCATATCATCGGAGGCCACAATGTCTATGTTAAGGTGGTTTGTTATCGCTCTTATCTCCTGTATGTTTTCCTTGTAGGTAATAATAGATTTCGCCTGTATCCTCGCTGCCAGCTTCTCCAGAGAAGCGCGATAAAGAAGGAGGTCTTGTTTCTCGGAAGGGAAGGGGAGTATGGAAGGTATTGCCCCCACCATCATCGCGCCGATAAACGAATAGAACAGATGGGGGGAATGCTTGAGTACGATAAGGACCGGACTCCCTTTTGTCACATTTCTCATTTTGAAATGGACTGCATACATGGCTGATTTTTCTAAGAGACTTTGATATGTTATCTCTTCATCCACATTGCCTGCAATAAATTTACAGAAAACTTTTCCGGGATTTTTTTCATACTTGTCTTTCAAAGATGACACCAGTGATGCCATAAAAAATTAGCTCCCCCGGTATTTTAAAATGGTTTCTATGTCCTGTAAAGTTTTTATCTTGGTTATTTCCGCTGCCTTAAATTTCATTTTGAATTCCTTTTCTATCTCTGTAAGGAGCATAAGATGATTAAGGGAGTCCCATTCCGGTGTTGTGTCCCTTGAAATGTCTTTCTTGATTTCTGAAAAGTTTAGACCAAGGATTTCTGAGAATATGTGTGCTATTTTTTCGTCGATGTGAATCACCGTAGGAAGGAGCTAGATGGCATATATAAAGATATACCCAATGACTCAGAACTGCTTGATCAGGATATACAGTGGTGAGAGCCACCCTATGGCGATGATGTTGAATGTTATAAACGTGTTGACAGCATTCATGACCCTACCTTCAGAAAAGAGCATTTTTGCAAGGAGAGGGTGGCTTTGTATGATGGTCTCTCTGTTCTCCATCTTTTTCTTGTTCAGCACCTTGGATATGGCAAGTGTTCCGCCAAGGAATATCCCCCACAAAGTGTAATATAAAACAAAATCCGCAAATTGACCTACATTCTGGAATTGCACTATCTCCGGCGTATACAGGAGATGAGCCCAGCCTATGATCATGATGATGAGCATTGTTTTAAGGTATACATGCCGCCTGTTCCTGCATAATGGGAAATACACGTAAGCAGTGAGCCAGTTTACTATTGTTGCCTGCCAGTTCTGCCAGAATTTTGTGAGATTCGTCTGTAAATAGGGAAACTTAGGAAAATTTTCACTTACTTTGAAGCCCATGAGGGCGGACAGCCCTATGACAATGTCAATATCTCCGGAGAATAGGAGGTAAAACTTTACCGCATTGACATATGCCGTGAACACCAGCCACCCAAAGAAATTCCCAAATGAAAAGGGAGTTTCTATTATGCCATTGAGGAAATAAACAAGAACAAGATACTTCGAGATACCAGTAAGTATCCTCTTCACACCGAACGCAACATTCTGTTTTTCAATGCCTTGAATCTTTAGGTTTTCGATTCTTTCAATAGGACCGTGGCTAATTGTGGGAAAGTAAAACATATAACTGATATAGTCTATAAACCTACATTTTTCAAGCGATCCTTGAGTGACATCTACATAATAGTGAATGGAACGATATGCTGTGTAATATGCAGCAAATGCGTAGAAAGTGGAGTAATATCCGAAAAGCCTGTTAAACAGTATGGGATGGGTAAGCATGAAAACTTCAACAGTCCAAAAAATCCATCCCCTTGAAGGAAATGCATAATTGGACAGCAGATACATCAATAAAATCAGTATAAAAAAAACAAGGAAATAAAAGAGGGGAGCAGACATACCTGCAAACAGGAAGCCTGCTGTAAGGATTGCCTTTGGCTTGTGTTTCTGCGGAACAAAGTATAGGATTAACGCAAAGCAGAGCCCAAAAACCAAAAGAATGCTAGTATGGGAATAGGGGCCAAACACATAACGTGTATAGGACTCAAAAAACACCCCAAAAAACTTTGGCTTTTCAAACAAGAACATAAAAACACCTAAGTGGGAAAATAAGTTACATCTGGAGATACGGAACTATTTTTGGTTATCCAGATAAAAATGATAATCAAAATAAGAGATATAACAATAATCAGAAGAATTTTCCAGTTCTTCAAGAACAGGCTATTGTTTTCCATATACATTTGTTGATTTTGACTTATTTAAAACTATCGGTGATAGCACCGCCTCCCGATGACAAAGGATAAGTAGGGTTGTTTCATGCGAAAGATTATTAAAACTTAATTTTTTCAGTAGAGTATGAATATCTACATCAAAAAGTTAATGAAGCACATCTTCATAGCAATCTTCATCCTGGTCTGTGCACTCCTCATCTTTGAACTATCGTTGAGAATTTTCTCACCACAAAACCTTAACTACACGATGTTTGATAAAAATGTTATGTTTAAACATATACCCAATTCTGAATTCAGGTATTTCTGGAAGGAATTTGACAATATTATAAAGATAAATTCCAAGGGGCTGAGGGATAATGAATATGAATACAGGAAGGATTCTAAAGTCTACAGAATACTCGTGCTCGGTGATTCTCTCTCAGCAGGATTTCAAGTACAGCTCAATGAAACATTTCCAAAAGTACTGGAGCAAAAGCTTAACCAAAAAAACAAAGCCACCCCATACCAGGTCATCAATGCCGGCATCGGAGGCTATGGCACGGAGAACCAACTGCTCTATTATGAGACAGAAGGGAAAAAATACTCTCCCGATATGGTTCTGCTTGCATTCACCATGAGCGACATAGACGAGAACCTCGTGAGCCCACTAATCACCATCGACAACGGAACCTTGGTCAGGCACATCCCGGTTAAGTCC
>DATDXC010000066.1:0-2922 GCA_035289425.1 Candidatus Nanoarchaeia archaeon | reverse complement strand
CCTGCCTGTTTGAATAACCGAATAATTTTTGTATCTAAACGTTCTTTCTTTTTCATGGTGGTGGGTTGACTCCACCACCCCCTCATGCCTCTTCAAGAGGCAGAGGGTTATTTATTTCTTTCGACATTTTCTACAGAGCCCCCTGCTTGGGCAGATTTCAGCCAGAGGACACTTTTCACATAATGGACTGGTTTTGCAGTAATCCTTGCCTAATGTAACTATAAGAGCATGGTATTCCTTGAATAACTCAACCTTCTGAGGCAGATTTTCCATGAACAAAGCCTGCCAACTATTGTAGTCCTTTTTACTGAAGCCTAACCTTGAGAAGATCCTCTTTGTATAAGCATCTATCACAAAGATTGGCTTTTCAGCAGCGTAGAGGATGATAGAGTCAGCTGTCTCTGGACCAATTCCTTTCAAAGAAAGTAATTCTAATCTTAATTCTCTGATTGGTTTCTTGATATGCTTCTTCAAAAGATTGCGCTTTTTTTCTCCAGAAAAAAAGCTGGGTTGGTGATTCAAGAATTGACTAACTGAGCCATCATAATTATCCACAATATATTTAGCCACTAATTTCAGCCTTTCTGCTTTTTGGTTGAAGTAACCGGCTGACCTGATTAATGTCGCTAATTTTGCTGGGGAAATTGCATGAATTTTTTTAATATCCAGCAATCTATTTTTCGAAAGGTTGTTAAGCGCCTTCTCCACATTCTTCCAATTGGTATTCTGGGTCAGGATAGCTCCCACCATAATCTCAAAACGATCCTTATCAGAACGTGGAGGACCAACATAGTGCTCTGACTGGTATTTTATGGTCAAAGGCCACCAGCCTTGGGGACCAAAAGAATTCTGCAGTAGGGTGTAAACCAAGTATATCTTGTTCATGTTAACCACTACATTTCACGTCTAGACTATTAAGTTTTTCTATTTGGTTAACCGCTACAACCTTAGAACAGCTCTCTTTGAGGGCTTGATTCCCTTAGCCTAGCACCCGCAACACCGTATGGCTCAAGGGTAAAATAATCCAAGGTAAAGCCGCCCCTCATAAAAGTTCTGATCTTGTCATGCAAGCCTTCCTGAATTCCGTTGAACACCTCTGCTTTGCGGCTCGTATCTCCGTCAGACGGCATCCACTGATCTTTAGCATAGTCCCAGAAGTACCCTTTATCCAACTGGATGGCGGCTGGCAAAACCTCATGCCACTCATGCCTCCTGAAGGGTTGAACTCTAACATCTTTTTTCTGGGGGTTATAGTAGGCATTTTCATTGCCCATCAATGGAATTACGGATTCCCACTCCACCCTACTCAATTGCTTGGTAGTCGGAAAAGAGAATCTTCGGTATGCCCTTCGAAGATAAATCGGGGCTGTGTCCAGAAGATGGGCCTTGCGAAAATAAGGACTGCTGAATTGGACTTGAGCGGAACGATGATCCAACGACATAGGAAACAGGACTGCTGTATAGGTCCTGTCTGCGCGTTTGTGGGCAGCAGATCTTTCTGCAATTCTTGCTGCAGCGAAATCCTTGTCGGCAGCCTGCAGCCTCCCATCCCGGTCACGATGCATCTTGATTACCACTTCAAGAGCTAATTTAGTATGGCCATCTATCTGCCGTCCAGTAAAGATTGCGCTTTGACTATTAACTTCAGGACCTTCCTTATCTTCTAGCAGAAGATGCTGTCTCACATATTCAATCATGGCTTCTGCGACTTCATCATGTTTTAAGATAGTTTTTGGCATTTTTTATCGTACGCATTCAGGTTGCGCTCTAAGCTGTGCTTCAAGCTTTCTGGCTTCAAGATATTGATTTATTGCGTAAGACCTACCTAACTGCAGTCCAGTTATCAGATCTTTTCCTAAATCAGGGGAAGATGTATTTATCCAAATTGTAAATGCCTGTTTTCCTGGAACTGTCTCAGTGGGGATAAGTTGCGGTGGTCCGCCCCCTGAGTAGCCAAAACTTCCAACAGTTGGATAAACAACGTTGGGGTCAGATACCGATTCGGGCATTCTCCTTCTTCCGGAGGTTTTCTGTCTTTCAGGATTCCACCAATACTTGATGGTAACAGAACCGAGATCCTCTCCACTAGCTAATTCCACCCGCCAGCGACCCATGGTATGAGGTTTATAAGCAGGAAGAATGTTTACGTCAGGCAATTCCGCATCTGGGTCGATCAGTTCTCTGGTAGGATTCAATCCCTGGTACAAACCGAGCAATTGATCAACTAAGAAGTGCAACAGTTCACTTGGTTTTGAGGTATCTTCCCCTAATCTGCACTCTAATGCATTTAAGAATTCAGTATCGCTGTTTAATACTCTATGTAATGAAAACTTCATATCAGAAGTTCAGTTAAATCAGTATATTTAAATCTTTCTATTTTGTAACTACTTTATAGTAACATTTTTTATTGATTAAGTGAGGTATAGGGTTAATGCTTTATTTTTAGTTTGAGAAACTGAAAGAACTTACTGAATCAAAACCGCATTAACGGTGCCATCCTGGCCTGGCCGGGAAGTTATTTTGGCTTTTCCTATGTCGGTATCAATAATACTGCCTTTAGTCATGATGTTTCTTCTGGTAAAGTGCCTGTTGGCAGGATTCTCTACAATGGTCTTCATCTTGACCGTGGTATACTTCTTAGACTTAGGATCGTAGATATTTGCGATATCGGTGCTTAGGAGCCTTACCTTGACGTTGTCTCCTCTCGTTCGAATAACTGTAACCCTTCTTTTTTCGAGCTTGGTTAATGCAGGCAGCCTTCCCAGCTCATGAAACTTCTCCTTTCGATAATCGACATATCGAGCGCCGGTCTCCTTCCTGGTTGGCCGTGATTGTGCTATTGCCATTTTAGCTCAAGAAGTTATGGGCTATTTAAAAAAGCTTCGGTTTTCATTTGATGCTATACCTGGCTAATTTTCAATC
>DATDXC010000065.1:0-2577 GCA_035289425.1 Candidatus Nanoarchaeia archaeon | reverse complement strand
TATGGAGGTTTGTTTAAATAAGTTTTGATACGGTAGCCGGGACTTTCGACAGCGGACATGCAACGCATGCCCTGGCTTGGGATCCATTGCTGGTTCTGTGGGCCATCTGTTTCGAACCCGGGTATCAACCTTGGGAAGGTCGGATCATAGCCACTAGATCACTACCGTATATCATGAGGTAGAAGTTGTCAGCATTTAAATCTTTTTGAGAAGGTTTAAAAGATAAAAAGCATTCCTCTATGTCATGACTGGTACTATGGATATACTGGGCCCCTTAGAGAGGGTTGCAAGGGCAATAACTCGATCAGCCCACAGACAGAAGTTTCTTCCATTACCAAAAAGAGTCACCCCAGAGCTAATTGCAACTTTGATCCATGCTGGGGTTGCCTTTACTGCTTCAAGTGATCCATATATTGCTGCTAAACAAGTCCGGGAGGCAGGAGATAGGCTCGCTATTTTGCCTCTTGATCATAGAGTATCATCCGAGGAGAGCAACCAAGTCATCAAGGATGTGAGAGCAGGATGGTACTTGCATATTGATTCTGCACCAGTCGTTAGAATGGCGTTGCAGAGATCCCGGGATTTTGCCACCAGATTGCATAAGGGATGGGGGCTCCCAGAAAACAGAACAATCGATAGTGTCACCCATTTATCTGATGGAGTTTTAGAGATGAGCGGAATGTATCCTAAATTCCAATACGCTGCTGCATTTGATGATGCTATTGAAAGAAAAAGAGGAGGTACTCCAATTAATCCCCCTATCGGTTTATATTGGGTCGGTCCCGACAGGAAAGTAAGGGCAATAACGTGGATGAGAAGTGTAAACGGTCATGACAAGTATCGCGCAGCTCGGGATGGCAGGATAAACGTAACACTTGATAAAGAATTTTATGGAAGAGACTCTATGTCTGCTACAGTTGAGTCAGAGAGTCATCCAGGAACATTCTATCCGATTGATTTGGGTCCGCTACCTATATTTAGGGCTCATGATAGGAAGCAGCACTCTTCCTGGAGGGCATTTGAAACTACAGATAATGATCCTGATGCGAGGTATAGAGGACGAAAGGATCAAAGAAGGTCTAAAAAGAGATATTTCATCTCATCAAATACCATCATGATCTATGACCTTTGCGCTCAGAGATTACGAGAAGAGCATGAGCTTGGACAGGGAGTTGAGATTCAGATAAATCCATTCCCCGAGGTTCGTCCCTTCGGCAGAGAAATGATACGCTTCATGAATGAGCAGGTATTGATTGGATTAGGCGTCCCCAATCTCACTGAAACAGACAGAATAGTAGGAGCAGACACCATAAACCAAGGCGGATATTTCAAGAATTTCTATAACTGGACTTTTAGGGGCTAATTACTCCCCTTTCATCTCTGCTGTTGGCTCATCTCCCTCATAGCTGGGGACTGCTGCCTTGCTGATGATCATAATGTCACCAACAGACTTGACCAACTGGTGCGGCACAATGACGCCTTTTGCTGAGCCTAAGACCTTGTTTAGGAATGAGTTCTTGGTTGACCTTACACGCCAGCCAAATACCTTGGTCTGGGTAAGAATCGCTTCTTCAATATCGCCGAAATAGTCACCTGAATCAGTGAAAACCCGCATATCATACGCTTCCGTTATCTTCTTCATCTTTAACATTTGTAATCCCTCCGTACCTTCAAATATGATGATTATCCAAACTAGATAACTATATAAAACTTTTGCTATTCGAACGCATATAATGCAATATAAAAATGTGACTATTATAGGCACCTCCCATATAGCCCGGCAGAGCCTGCAGGAAGTCAGGAAAGCGATTGAGGAGCAGATGCCAAACCTAATAGCTTTGGAGCTTGACAAGCAGCGGTATGTGGCATTGCAGAACAGGAAGAGCTCTGATAAGATACCTTTGTATGCCATCAAACGGGTTGGTTTTAAGGGATTTGTCTTTGCGCTTATAGCTTCCTGGGCGTCTAAGAAACTCGGGCAGCATGTGGGGGTCATGCCTGGCTCTGAGATGCTCCAGGCAATGAAATTAGCCCAGAAACATAAGATTCCGGTTGCGCTCATTGACCAGAATATTGAAGTTACGCTGCGAAATTTCTCACAATCATTGAGCTGGAAGGAGCGATGGAATTTTGTGGTTGATCTGTTTAGGGGAATAATCCTGAGGAAAAAGGAGATCACCTTTGATCTGCGTAAGGTTCCTGAAGAAAAGATAATCCGAAAGATGATGGATATTGTAAAGCAAAGATATCCCAATATCTTCAGGGTGTTAGTTACTGAAAGAAATGAGTATATGGCAAAAAGACTTTCAGTGCTAATGCAACAGCATCCTGATAAGAAAATTCTCGCAGTTGTAGGTGCAGGACATGCTGAAGATATCCTGGCGCTTCTTAAGCAGGAGAAGCACAAAGGAGGAATCAGCTATTCTTTTAGTTTTGGGGCGTTATTGAAAAGTTACTTTTTTTCCTTAGCAGTCTTTTGAGCTTCTGGGGAAGATGTGTCATCGTACCATCTTCCCGCATAAGGGGTTGTATTCTTTGCCACTTTGCACCGCAGAAGTTACATTCGAATATATTGAG
>DATDXC010000064.1:0-10232 GCA_035289425.1 Candidatus Nanoarchaeia archaeon | reverse complement strand
CCTTTTCTTATACAATCATCCTATCAGATATTTTTCGCCTTAGTGTCTGGAGGCCATAATAATCTTTACTAACAAAAGTTGCATGTCTATCTTTTGTCAGCTCCAAAGCAAAGTCTGCATTTACACCAAAGAAAATTATCGGTACAGTTCTATCAACTTCTCTAACTCTTTGTAATAAATCCGTAGGGGGAAGTGGATAAACCTCACTAATAACTGTATGGTTTGGTCCTTTCTTAACTTCATCAATAAGCTGTTCAGGACTAGTAACTATATCAACTTGTGAAAATGGCTTAATAGAAGCAACTGATGTTGCTATCAGGTATCTGCTTACTGAAGATGGATCATATACTATGATTCTTCCACAATGGTATGGGTTTACTCCTTTAATTGTACCTCCCCGCATGGAAGCATTTCTAATATCTGTATTTTTAGCACCTGTGCAATAATATAAACTATGTCGAATATAAGACATCCATTTTTTTTCGAATTCTGCGGGTTGGTCCCTAAACAGGTCATTTAACAAATGGGAAAGCAGCGCCTTAAATTTTGCTGCTGTATCATATCTTTCCCTACCTTTTTTTGCACCAATCTGTTGCGCATATGAAGATATAACGTCAATATCATTTGCTATTTCTGTCCTATTCTCCCCTAAATATCCCGACCTCAAAGCAGAAACTCCAAGACACACATCAAAGAAAGAATCATCAAATAAAGCATTATTCCCATAATAATCTGAAATATTGGGATTGCTTTCAAGCGCTAATCTCTTAAAAAGATTCATCCTTAAATTATAGCCTTCTGATCCTCCATCAAACCTATCTATAATATAAGGCGAACGAATATAATCAATTATTTCAGAAAGGACTGCTTTCGCCAATTTAGGATCTTTCCATAATGAAAAGTTTTGAGTACGATGAAAATCAATAAAATCACCCCAATTCTCGCATTCTATAATGCCTTCAATCTCTGGGAGCTTCAAAAGTGATTCACGAGCGGCATTCCATGATGTACCTAATCTTTCTTCTAAATGTTGGCTTGTTAGTTGAGTCATTTTTTAACCACTCATTAGTTAAGATTAGGTAGCTTATTAATTAATCTTTGTCCTCCTTTAAAGAGACTACAACAGAAAGTTTAATAAATACTGCACGGTTAACATAAGTTACAACCCAACCGAAGAGCGGAGCGATGAGGCGTAAAGATTGATTTAATGAAGAGTGATTTAATATAAAATCAATAAAATACGAACATTTAAATAGTATAGTTACTTCATAAGGTAATATGAATAAGAATATATTAAATAAGATATTGGAAAACAAACAGCTGTTCATACCGCTGATCTTTACAGAGAAGCAGTTTAATATACTGCAAAAATACGAAGAAAACAAAAAACTGAACAATGCAGAAAAAAAAGCATTATACACCTCAATAACAAATAAAATGAAAGCGCTTGAAGTTATTAAAATAGAAACTGATGCTGAATATTTTATCAACGGCAGAAATAAGATAATCCCGCAAAGATTAGAAGAAGCCAAAAAGATAATAAACGAATACTCAAAAAGATATGATAGGGTTTTCATAAGCGGCTCTTTCCTGTTTGCAAAAGAATACGGCGATATTGACATATTTATAGTAAGAGACCGGAAATACGATGAAAAATGGGAAGATAAAAGGCATATTGTTTTTGTTACAGAAAAAAGATTGACCAGGCCAGTATTCCAGTCAGCAGCCATGATTTCTATTGCTAATTTTATTATACCTTCAAAAATGAAAGAACTCCCCATAAAGCTTGGCGAGTTTATGTCTTCTTATCATGAAGCTATCATCGAGATAGATTCTGATTATGATCGAGATCTCGCTCGTTATATTGTCTTCACTTATTATCTGAGGATAAAGAAAAGGCTATTGGATGGTTCAGAGCTTAGCGCCATCAACAAATCAATAGATCAGGATGACGTTGACAGAATGGTGAAAGAGACCCTTACAAAATATTTTTCACGTTCTTATCTTTATGTAGAAATTCATGAATATATCAAAACCCTTGATGATTTTATCAAATCAGAAAAAAATGTTGATAACCTAAAAAGGTATAAATCATTATACGAGGAGATTATATATGACACCAGAAGAAGCAAAGCAACATCTGCATAACCTCTTAGGCCCGCAATTGGTTTTTAATAAGGAATTTGATAAATACTTTTCTATTTTGAAAGATTCAATGCAACAGAGTTTGATGAGTTGGTGCAAGAATTGTAAAGATGATGTTGCAGAGGGATCTGTTCCTGATAATTCTAAATTCAAAGACAGATGGGTCTTTTTTAGAAAAATAGGAAGTGATGTCAGATGCACGCTAGTCAAACTAAAAAATTCTGATTTCATTGAAATCCACCTGACAGACCACAAAGAATATGATGATATAAGGCTTATGTTTGGCTATAAGAAAAGCTCATATTACGGGAGTTAAAAATGGATGCAAAACTATTGCAGGAAATCGGTTTGACCAACAGCGAAATATTAGTTTACACAACATTGCTTAAAACAGGCTCAATCAAGGTCGGGCAATTAATCAAAGAAGTTTCCCTCCATAGAAGCAGGGTTTATGAAGCAATCAACAGGTTAACCGATAAAGGATTGGTTTCTTATGTTATTAAAAACAACGTCAAGTTCTTTGAAGCGACTGACCCAGAGAGATTATTGTCATATCTTGAAGAGCAAAAAGAAAGATTAAACGAAAAAGAAAAAGATATTAAAAAAATTATTCCTGAGCTAAAAAAACATGTTCCTTTAATGCCAAATGCAGAAGCCCATGTTTTTTATGGTAAAGAAGGATTTAAGACTATACGGAAGGATGTTTTAAAGCAAAAACAAACATTATACCTTATTGGCGCTGTTGGAAAAGAGGATTCACTGCAATATTTCTTCCCAAATTTTGATAAATTAAGGATAAAAAATAAGATAAAATGGAAGATACTCTATGACCACGAAGTCAAAGGCAAGCCAATAACAAGACTGCCCCTGATGGAAACTAAATTCCTTCCCAAAGAATATTCAAGCCCTGCAGTCATAAACATCTATGCAGACCGGGTAGTCAATGTATTATGGGAAGGCGATACTCCCATAAGCTTCATGATAATAAATAAAAAAATAGCTGATTCCTACCGGAAGTGGTTTCAGCTCTTATGGGATGCTAGACCCACACACTCAGAACCATACCGATGATAATTATGGCTATGACATAATACCCCATATTAAGCAAAAACAGTCCCAAATTCTGCTTCTCCCAGAGCGCCGCTTCAAGGTTTATCATAGCAACAATTCCAATGCCGGCAATGGCGCCAACCAGTGCTCCAATGCCAACACTTCTGAATGGGATCAAGTTTAGCGCAAGGGCAATGATATACGCTATCACAATCTTTGAAAGGATGCCTACCATAATTGGGGCTGCCATGGAATCTTTCTTTGCCTTTTTCATGTCTCTTTTAGTTATACCCTTCAGCTTCATCCACACTTTTCCAAATAAAGGCCCATACCAAAGAAATCCAAACGCAACGCCAAGCAAAGCAGCTGCAATCACTGCCAGCACATTCACATCAAAGTTCATTTTCATCTTCCTCCACTTTTTTGTCAACAATCTCCTTTAATTTCATTGCACCTTCTTCTATTTTCTGCAGGTAGGTAATATCACCAAAATTGTCTCGACCGCATTCTTCACAGTAGTAATCATTCGTATCCTTTACCGTGTGCGTAGCTTCCAGCCCGCATATGACGCATCTCTTCATGAAAATGAAACCAATCTTCTCTTCTTAAGTCGCATGAAGACTAGTCCATTCCTGAACTCTATCTGCTTATGAACATAAGAATACCCAACTTTCTGTACTATATCTACTACTCCCTTCTCCAACATATTCCACCCCCCACAAACCTTTACATTGGGCGCTGCCCATTAATAAACCTATTGCCAATTGAGGCATATAAATACAAGAGTAGTATACAAATTAATACACTCATGCCTTGCTTTGGGGCTTTTTCAATCCAATTTTCAGCTTTAAATAAATATGATGGACAAAAGCAGTTAGGTGAGCCATGATGAAAATCACAATCACAGCCTGTGTGAGGCTTAATACCAGGTTTCCGAACAGGAAATCGAACAACCTCATTAAAATTCCCAGATCAGCCTGCACCAGAATAAAGACAGTGAGAAATGCCCCTATCAGATAATACACGTGCATCTTGTTTTCTCTTAGGTCAACTCTTGCCCTCAGTGCCACAATGACGAGAAGACCTATGTTGACAAGCAATGCTGGAGTGCTTATGAGGCTCTGTGCCAAGAAAGCGAATGCGATGATGAGCACAATAAGCACAGCAAATTCTATCATGCGCCTCTATTATGTTCCATGGTATAAAAACTTTACTTTTTGGAATACACTCCCATCAGGCTTGCTTCATCAATCTTGTTCACTTCAACCTGTTTGTAGAATTCTTTCTTGTTAGAAGCATCGAAGTTCTTCACTTTCAGCGCATATACTTTAAAGAAGTACCGATGTTTGCCAGATGGAGGGCATGGCCCGTCATAGCGTCCTTCCCCAAAATCATTCAATACCTGCTCACCAGGAACTCCATTTTCACTTATCCTGCTCAGGTTAGCAGGGATACCCTTCACTAACCAGTGTGTCCAAATTCCACCAGGCGCATCAGGATCATCGACAATAAGCGCAAGGCTTTTAGCATCTGAAGGTACACCCTCAATGACCAATGCAGGATTTATATCATCTCCCTGGCAGGTGAATTTAGCTGGTATGGAATCTCCTCCCTCAAAAGCTGGTGAGCTGATTTTCATAGTATCGCCTCCTTGTATAATTTCATCTTGTGTAGCTGTGCATCCTGCTAAAATGAGCAGCAATGCAATCAGCCACTTCATGTAGATGCCGCCTTTCTTTTGTATATCCTGAACGTAAATTCATCACAATCCTTTGACTGAGTAACTTTCCATTCAGCCATATCAAACTTCGGAAAATAAGCATCTCCATCATACTCTTTTTTTATCCAGGATAGGTATAGGGCATCTGAAAAAGGCAGCATCTGTTTGTAAATCTCCCCGCCACCCAGGCAAAATATCTCAGTACCGTACTTTTGTGCCTTTTCCAAAGCCTCCTGGGGGCTTCTTACCACATCAATGCCAGGTTGTGGCTTCATGCTCCTGCTAATGACGATGTAGTTTTTTTTGCTGGTATCATGCCTTTCTGCAGATTCGAATGTCTTCCTGCCCATGATCAAAGTTTTTCCTTTGACAAAACTCTGAAAAAGTTTCTTTTCTTCAGGAATATCCCAGAGCATTTTCCCTTTGCTGCCTAGCACATGATTCTTTGTCAGCGCAGCAATGATGATCATTTTTTTGCATAAATCCTGAATGTAAATTCAGCATGGTCTTCTTCCTTTTCCACTTTCCAATCCTTTTCACCAAAATCCGGGAAGCAGGCATCCCCTACATACTCTTTTTTGATAAGTGAGAGAAACATCTTATCGGCATACGGTAGGCCAAGTTCATATATCTGTGCTCCGCCGATGATAAATATATCTTTCTTGAACTCTTTAGCTTTAGCAAGCGCTTCCTCAATTGTTCTGCAAACTATAATGCCCTGTGATTTCGGCATCGAGCTGCTTACCACTATATTGACTCGTTTGGGCAAGGTTTTCCCGATGCTTTCAAAGGTCTTCCTCCCCATTATGACCACAGAATCCTTAGTATGCTTCTGAAACACAGCCATCTCTTCGGGAATGTTCCAAGGCAATCTATTATTTTTGCCAATGACATGATTCTGAGCAGTCATGGCCGAGATGAGCGCTATCATACTGCCATCTCTCCCTTGATGGGGGGATGATGTTTATACTTCTCTAAAGCAATATCTCCCATAGTGAACTTGTTGATGTCCTTTATTGCAGGATTTAGTCTCAACGCTGGCAGTGTTAGCGGTTTTCTGCGCAACTGCTCCCTTACCTGGTCAAAATGGTTGTGATATATATGAGCATCACCTAAAGTATGAATGAATTCATGTGCTTTAGTATCAGTAACTTGGCTAATCAAATGCAGCAACAATGAGTAGGAGGCTATATTGAATGGCACACCCAAAAACATATCACAACTTCTTTGATACATCTGCAATGATAGTTTATCCTTATCCACAAAAAATTGGCAGAACATATGGCACGGCGGCAGAGCCATCAGATGCAGCTCGCCCGGATTCCATGCAGTTAAGATAATTCTTCTGCTGGCGGGATTTTCTTTAATTAATTTGATCACATTAGCTATCTGATCAACCTTTCCCTCAGGCCCATTCCAGGATCTCCATTGGACCCCATAGACTCTTCCCAGGTCTCCCTCAAATTTTGCCTTGGGTTTCCAATATTCTGCTTGTGCATTGGCAGTCCAAATGGTCTTTTGCTTCCCTAAGATTTGTTTTAATCTGTTTTCGTCTCCGGATCCCTCAAGGAACCAGAGCAATTCAGAGACAACAGATTTCCATGCGAGCTGCTTGGTCGTCATGGCAGGAAACCCATCTTCCATATTGAACCTCATCTGAGCACCGAAGACTGATCTGGCTCCCACACCAGTCCGGTCTACCCGATCTGAGCCATGTTCCAGAATATGTTTCAATAAATCTAGGTATTGTTGCATAAACTCCCCATAGAATAAGGAGCTACCTTTCTTTAAAAGTATTGCTGTTCTAGAGTATATGCGGGGAAGAGGATTCCCACGTAAGGGCTTCGCCCGATACACCCCTGTAATCAATTAATACCATTTCGCTTCGCTCAATGGTATAGACTGCTCAATGCGGGAAGGAGGATTCGAACCCCCGTAAGCACTAAGCTACATGGCCCTGAACCATGCCCGTTTGGCCACTCCGGCATCCCCGCTTGGGAACAAGAATAAAGTATATTATTTTTAAATGTGTTGGAAAGATGCGGGGAAGAGGATTCGAACCCCTGTAAGCACTAAGCTAATAGGTCCTAAGCCTATCCCGTTTGGCCACTCCGGCATCCCCGCAGCAAGACTGCCGAGGTTTTACATCATTTAAATAATTATCGTTGGATCAGGGTCCGGTTAATGGCGTCTTTGGGAACATCTTTGGAGAACAAATCCTTGATGCGGCTAAAGAAACGTGGATCCCGATAGCTCTCGCCCACTATGCTTCCGGCGAGCTTCCTGAATTCAATGGAGCTGTCAGCCAGCGGCTTGTGCAGTGCTACTGGATTAGTATGGGCTACTGATTCCGGAACCCTGATGTCATGGGGAATCACGCTGAGCACTGGCACACCTGCTGCTTCCTCAATGTCATGTATGCTCAGCTCAAATCCTTTGTTATACACCTTATTAAGAATTAGTCCGGTTATAGGTGTTTTTCTTTCCTTTGCCAACTTGATGGCTCGTAACGTAGTACTCAAGGTAGGGTAATCCGGACTTGACACCACAAGCAGTTCATCTGACGCAATCATGGTGGCTAAAATCTCATCATTTAAATTAGGTGAGGAATCAATAAGTATTATGTCATATATACTTTTTAAATGCTCAATCTTGTTTTTGAGCTTGAAGGGATTGACCTTTTTTGATAGATACGCTGCGGGCATGAGATGGAAACCTTCGGCATGTTCATAGATCGCTTGATGTGCCTGAACCCTGTCCAGCAGCACATCATGGAGGGTAAGCTCCGGATTTACCAAACCGAGGTGCAGGGCAAGGTTGGGGGCAGAGAAATTTGCATCAATGACCAGCACTTTCTTGTGGAAATCTTTTGCCAATGAAGCTCCTAGATTAGCCACTGCAGTGGTTTTTCCCACACCTCCCTTGAGGCTGATTATTCCTACGGTTTTTCCAGTCATTCTGCATACACCTCTTTAAGATTTGAGATAATATCCTTCCTTGAATCATTTTTCATTATACGCAAATATAATCTACCTACTTTCGCTTTCGGAGCAGCTTCAGTATCTACAATGTTGAACCCAGCTGCCTGGAGTGCTTTTCGGTCATCATCAGGTGGTACGAACACAGGCTGTCTGTCAAGCATGACTGGTTTCGTTGAGTTATCTTGTTCGTCTAAGGCGTATACCTCCTGCAGCTGACGAAGTAAACTCTCATTGTCAGAACTGATCTTTTTCAGGGGTGGTGAGGCAATGCTTTCTGCAGAAACATCTTGCACTGTTATGGGTTCCAGAGTTTCAGATATTTTTTCAGCAGTTCTTTGTTCAGGTATCTGAACTGAAACAATGTTATCAGTTGATTTCTCCATAGGTTCAATCACCAAACTACTATTACTCTGTTCTGCCATCTGAAATGGAGTTGCTTTGTTAGATTCCTGCGCAGCTATCCCTTCCAATTCATGCAGCAAATTGTCTATCTGAGTATATTGTCTTTTAGATTTAGACAACTGATGGTCAATCTCATCAAATTTGCTGGGCTGCATCGCTTCAAACCTTTTTTTGGAATGATTATCAATTATCTCTCTTATTTTGTCAAAGAAGCTGGTCATTCAACTTTCACCCCTTTCCCAAACATTAATGTTGCTGATCTTATACCCCTTGATCTTGCCGGCTAACTGCAGCTTGAGGCAGTGTGACTGCACCGAGTGCCATGCTCTGCCTATCCTGCTGCCCAAATCTCTCGTTGAGATCGGCTTCTCAGTAGAATCCAGGACTTGCAGGATATCCTTGTCAATCTTCTGCGCCCGTTTATGCACTATGCCAGCCATCAATCCACCTTTCCTTCTGCCGTATATAAGCTTTCATGACTACCGACTAGTAGATGCGAGTATTCAAATCAATATTAATACTAATTAAAATACCAACAATAGAATGAATATTAATACCAATGTAGTATTCTATAAACTATATTTCATAAAAGATATTTACAATCTTCAAAACTTTCACAAAATTTATAAAGGGATTATTTGCGCATAAATCCGATGAGAAGCTACATACTGGTATTGGCTTTAATGGCCGCACTGCTGCTGACAGCCTGTAATCTCCAGCCCAAGGAGGGTTGTGCTGCGCTTTCAGGCCAATCTAATATAGATGATTGTTATTACCAGCAAGCCATATCCAATGCTAACCTTAGTGTGTGCGACAATATCCAGCTGGATCCGTTGAAGGAATCATGCATCTCTGAGGTTGCAGTAGCATTGAACGATCTGTCGCTTTGCGAAACCCTGAATGAAACAACCCAGGGAACATGCATAGCAAAGATTGCGCTGGAAAGAGGAAATGAGACTCTATGCTTCACTATCAATTCAACGTATTGGTGGGATATATGTTTCTATGATCTGGGCGTGCTTAAGCAGGATCCAGAAATCTGCGA
The DNA here is from genome assembly GCA_035289425.1 of Candidatus Nanoarchaeia archaeon. Lineage (GTDB taxonomy): Archaea > Nanobdellota > Nanobdellia > Woesearchaeales > DATDXC01 > DATDXC01. Next base: position 889 of record DATDXC010000064.1, on the reverse strand, counting down.
TGAAATGGATCTGCTATCTGACAGAAGGGACGAGTGCTTCGTTACGGTATCTAATCTAAAGCATGATGAGTCTGTCTGTAGGATGGTTGGGAACTCAGCGAAACAATATAGGTGCTACATCACCCAAGCAGTTGAAAAAGGAGAACCTTCCATCTGTGATAAGATAGATGACAAAATATGGCGAGAAGGGAATTGCATCAAAAAGGTAGCTGAGGAAGCGGATAACAGCTCAATCTGCCAAATAATAACTATAGATAAGATAAAGCAGGATTGCCTGGATAAATTCAACTGATTATTTTTTCTGCCAGCTGTATTCTCTCATGCGGGCAGACTTGCCGTATCCGCAGCTGGCGCATTTATGCTTTCTCATGTGGTAGGTCCGTTTGCCGCATCTTCTGCAATGTATCATATTGCTCGTACCGGACTTCTTGCCCATAGAAGCAGTTCCTTTTGTCATCTTTATTCAGGGGAAATAATCGTTATAGTGTCGCCCCGTATGAATACGACGCCAATCTTCCGCTTGACTTCTCCGCTCTCCCGCTCTTCGGCTCCTTCTAGGACGACATTGATGTGTATGTCAAATGCTTTCAGAATTCCGGTGTATTGCTTGTTATTCTTAAGCTCTACAATTACTCTTTTATCTCGCGCCCTGTTGAGGGCATCCAATGGTCTTGATGCTTCTGTCATGTGTACTCCCCTCCAAAAAATGGAATACCATTAGGATAGTCGGTTAGTATTTAAACCTTTTGATTGAAAATTAGCCAGGTATAGCATCAAATGAAAACCGAAGCTTTTTTAAATAGCCCATAACTTCTTGAGCTAAAATGGCAATAGCACAATCACGGCCAACCAGGAAGGAGACCGGCGCTCGATATGTCGATTATCGAAA
>DATDXC010000063.1:0-41682 GCA_035289425.1 Candidatus Nanoarchaeia archaeon | reverse complement strand
CAGCCTTGGGTCAAACCTAATTTAATCAAATAACGAACTGACAAGGGAGTAGCCCCAGTCGGGAATATGTCAGTTTCCCGATTATGTCTTCCAAGGTTTGAAGCTGCTAACTCGAGCTATAGCGAGATTTTCTACAGAGCCTATCAGAAAAGGAATTCATTGCGCCTGACAATAGTCTGGTCCCGGCGCTGACCCACAGAAACAATGCAGATGGATATCCCTAACTTCTTCTCTAAAAACATGATGTAACGCTGGGCATTGGCCGGCAGATCCTTGAAGGCTGTTACCTTACTCAGATCATCATCCCAGCCAGGCAATTCCTCATAGATTGGCTTTGCCTTCTCGAGAATATCTGCTTGTAAGGGAAACAGATCTGTCTTTTTCCCATTAATTTCATAGGAAGTACAAACCTTCAGTGTCTTGAGCTTAGATAAAACATCCAGTTTAGTTATGACCATGGCATCCATCCCATTGATGGCAATGGCATATTTTGCCGCAACTGCATCAAACCAGCCGGTCCTTCGTGCCCTTTGGGTTGTGGTCCCATACTCCCCGCCTTGTTTTCTCAGCACTTTGCCAGTCGCATAGGCATCTCCTCTGTTCGCTTTCTCCACATCAGCAGATGTCAAAGGATCTTCACGTTTCTCATCGATAGTCTGCTGGTCAGAACCCTGCTCAGTGGGGAATGGGCCCCTGCCCACTCTTGTAATATAAGCCTTGGATATTCCGATGACAGCATCAATCTTAGTAGGACCTATGCCTAATCCAGTACAAGCACCTCCTGCAATGGGGTTCGAGCTCGTAACAAAAGGATACGTTCCATGATCAACATCTAACAAACTCCCTTGGGCACCTTCAATAAGGACATTTTTCTTTCCCAGAGCTTCATTAAGCAATAGATAAGTATCCTTCACCAAAGGCTGGAGTATTCCTGGATTCTTTCCCACATATCCAGCAACGCGCATGCCGATTCTGGCAATTTTATCTTTGTAGCAAGGACCGATCCCCCTACCAGTAGTGCCTACGGTGCTACCCGTTTCCTTGTCTTCTTCGATATGCCTTTTCTGGATTATATGGGCATTTGAGCTGATTGCCAGATTTCTTTCTGTTATGGAAAATCCCCGCTTTTGCAGTTCAGTAATCTCATTTGTCAAGACTTCAGGATCTATGACAGTCCCATTGCCTATCACATTAAGTTTTCCAGGATGGATTATACCTGAGGGGATCAGATGAAACTTATAAACTTCTTTTCCTACAACAACAGTATGGCCTGCGTTGTTGCCGCCAGCATACCTCGCGATTATATCAGCTTTTTCAGTCAAGAAATCAACAATTTTTCCTTTGCCTTCATCTCCCCACTGGCCGCCAACAATTACTATAGTCTTTCCCATAAGGAAATCAGAAAGCCAGATTGTTTATAAATTTTATTGTTGAGGCAAACTGATGCCGCATCAATGTGCGGGCTCTTGTCTGGGCCTAAAAGACCAGCCGATACAAGTTTATTCATAATCTCATTTAAACTCGGGCAGCAGTTTCTTCATCTCAAGCATAAACTCCCTTGCCCTTTTTAGTGAAGTTCTTGCTTTTTGCTCCTGAATGCTTTCCGTCATGTCATACTGGAATCTTGAACGCTTAGCAAGCTCCATTGCATAAAAAGCCATAATCTCCTCTGACCTGATGGAAGCAATTTCCAAAGCATCTTCTTTTGTATCTTCATACTCTTCCAAGAGCCCTTTCCTGATTTTATCCATGACCAGAACAATTAAGGCATCACTGGTGACTTTATGGACGATTTTATCTCCGGTCTTATACCCAAGATTAAGCAGAACAGCATTTGCAATATAAAACATTGAATAATATGAAATAACCGCAACCCACAAATAGGGCCTGAGGGGGCTAATCATGCATTCCTCAGCAAGCTGCAGTGATAATTCAGCATTCCGTAGATACATGTGCCTTGCTGTTTCATTCTTCTCTTTTTTGATAAGTCCGTCCTGCAGATACTTGTCAAAATTCTGCTTGGATTCTTTTTTCTGTTTTGCGTCAATCATTCAAACCATCTCATAATAGTGCTCTATACCGCAGAGGATCACATTATGTTTCAAAGCCTCCTGTCCGACATTGGATTCTTTTGCGTTGATCATCTCAACAAACTGGCTTTCCGAAAACACCAGTGGATGTAAAGACAACGGCATTGAACGGGCAATCCGGTTAACATCTTTTTCAAACGCATCTTCAACCGCATCAGAGCATATAAACAGCAAGTCGATATCAGAACTTTTAGTCTGTGTCTTCTTTGCGTATGAGCCAAACAGCAACAGAATATACAGCTTTGAGTTTATTCCCCTTTTGAAGTTACTGGCCATGACTGCAAGGTTCCTGTCCTTCAAAATCTCCGTCCTGCGCTCGAATTCTGCTTTGAACACAAGAGGATGAACTATTACATTAAGGTTTACCCTGCTTGACTGCCCAAAAGTCTCAATCTTTACCAAAGATGACTTTTCAAGCCTTTTTATAATAGAATAGACATTTTTGTAGTCCATTTTCAGGGCTTTGGAAATCTTGAGTATATTCAATTCTTCATTCTTATGCTCTATGAGAAATTTGATGATAGTTGATTCCTTACTCCTCATGTGAATAACACCATAGAAATATGGTTGTATTACCATATATATAAATCTTTCTATTTTCGGTTAAGTCAAGTTTGTGGTATTGCGATAGCTAAACACGAGGATAACCTTTTCACACTTAAGTTGACTTAACTACAATGAACCCAAGTTTATAAACTTACCATCAAGAAATCAACAATTTTTCCCTTGCATTCATCTCCACACTGGCCGCCAACAATGACTATTGTCTTTCCCATCAAGGAAAATCCTAAAAACCAAAACCTTTTTAAACCAAAAGTCTTTTCCTCTTATATGGCACAAAGTTACAAGATAGCCACCATTGGTTCTCATTCTGCGTTGCAGATATTGAAAGGAGCGAAAGACGAAGGCTTTGAGACAATAGCGGTCTGCCTTAAAGGAAGGGAACAGCCCTACAAGCAGTTCAAGGTTGCAGACAAAATATTGATGATTGACAATTACGAAGATTTCTACAAAATCCAGCCTGACCTGATAAAGGAAAATGCCATCATCATTCCCCACGCTTCCTTCATCACCTATTTAGGGCCGGATAAGGTTGATCAATTTAAAGTTCCCTATTTCGGAAACAAAAAGATACTGCACTTTGAATCAGACAGGGAAGAGGAAAGGAAATGGCTGAAAGCAGCAGGTCTTACTCTGCCCGAGATATTCTCAGACCCTAAAAAGATAGATAGGCCGGTCATCGTCAAATTTGCAGGAGCCAGCGGTGGAAAAGGATATTTTATCGCTAAGAATTACGGGGATTTCAGAAGGAAGATACGGCTCCATCCTGCCACGAAGAAATACGTCATTCAGGAATATATTCTAGGAGTACACATGTACGTCCATTATTTCCACAGCCCCTTGACCGGAGAGACTGAAATAATGGGTTTCGATAAAAGATATGAAAGCAATGTTGACAGCTTGGGAAGGATATCTGCAAGAGACCAGATGGCCCTGCCAAAGGAAAAGGTTGACCCCTCCTATGTCATAGTCGGAAATCTCCCGGTAGTAGTAAGAGAGTCCTTCCTGCCGAGAATGATAAAGATGGGCGAAGATGTTGTTAAAGTATCTCAAAAACTTGTTCCCCCTGGCCTCTTTGGACCATTCTGCCTGGAAACAGTATTGACGCCTGATGAGGAAATTAAGTGTTTTGAGATATCTACCAGAATTGTGGCAGGCACTAACCCCTATATACATGGCAGCCCCTACACCTGGCTCAGGTATGATGAGCCGATGTCAACCGGCAGGAGAATAGCCAGAGAGATCAAGCTGGCAATACAACAAAACAAACTAAAGAAGGTGTTGGGATGAAAAAGACAATATCCTTCCTTATGATGGTTGTTATAGCTTCCATGGTTGCTGCATATGATTTAAGCAGCATTGAGGAAGCATTTGTTGATGAGGGCAAGATATCTGCATATGTAGTAGTGGCTGACCAGGGGACTGCAGCAGATGTGCTGGCACAACTCGATATAATCAATTATCTAAGCAGATTCTCAGATGGGCCGGCAACAGGCATCGGAAAATTAGTATCAGAAATTGACGATATATACGAAAAGGATATTATCTCAATTGGGGATCCATGTATAAGTGAAATCACCAAAGACATCATGGATTATGGGGGAGATTGTGATTTTGAAGAAGGGCTGGTAAAATTCTATGGTAAAAAAGGGAAAACGCAGTTAGTCATTTATACAGTATCTGAAAAATCGATAAGGGATGCTGCTGCCTCCCTCACCCAGAATGAAATTGAGGGAGACGAAGCAATCATTAAACCAACTGCGGAAGAGATTGAAGCGATAAAGAAAAGAGAGCAGGAGAGTTTAATGCAGAGGGTCCAGCAAAATACTAACCAGACGCAAAACGATACACCTGACATTTTTAATGCCTCTGAATCTGCGGAAGAGCAACCAGCAGAACCAGAACCAGCAGTCAAATCATGGTGGACCACAATAAGAGGCTGGTTCCGAGGCTTATTCCGATGATACACATCAAAGATATCTTAAAGAAATACAACAAGAAAGATATCCATATCGGTGTTCTGGGTGGCCATTCCGCATTAGATGTCTGCAGAGGTGCTAAAAAACTGGGTTTCAAGACAGTAGCAGTCTGCCAGAAAGGCAGAGAGCAAACGTATGCCAAATACTATAAAAGTCGAGGCAAAAAAGGATGCATTGATGAAGTCATATTAGTGGATAAGTTCAAGGATGTCGTGAAGCCGGCAATACAGGAAAGGTTACGAAAGCTGAACACCATTTTTATCCACAACAGGTATTTTTGGGTTTATTTTGATGATTTTGATGACATCGAGAAGAAATTCGAAGTTCCCATTTTCGGAACTAGGGACATGGTAAAGCTTGAAGAAAGGGATCAGCCAAAGAATCAGTATTATCTGCTCAAGAAAGCTGGTGTTAGAATTCCAAAAATATTTGATGATCCTCGGAAAATAGACCGTCTTGTTATCGTAAAGGTGAATGAGGCAGCAAGAGGGTATGAACGAGCTTTCTTTTTCTGCAATTCCTATGATGCATACCGAAAGAAGATTACCGAGCTATTGGATAATGGCACAATAACCCAGGGCGCATTAAGCAAGGCAGTCATAGAGGAATACATAATCGGAGCGCAGGTTAATTTCAATTATTTCTACAGCAGCCTGACCGGAGAGCTGGAGTTGATGGGAACTGACACCAGGCGGCAAACAAACCTGGATGGAGTCTTAAGGTTACCGGCAGACATGCAGCTTGAAGTCCTGGGATACCTCAAACCGAAACTGATTGAGACAGGGCATATAACCGTAACAACAAAAGAATCCATACTGGAGAAAGTGTTCAAGATCGGCGAACAATTTGTTGCAACATGCAAAAAAGAGCATCCTCCGGGAATTATTGGACCGTTTGCTTTGCAGGGGAGTGTTGTCGCAGATGAAGGCAGTGAAGACATCATCATATTCGATGTCAGCTTCAGGATCCCTGGCTCTCCAGGCACTATGTTTACGCCTTTGACCGGCTATTTGTATGGTAACCCTATCTCGTATGGAGAAAGGATAGCGATGGAGATTAAAGAAGCTATCAAGAAGGGTAAGCTGAACACTATTTGTACGTAAGTTTTAAAAAATGTACTTGATTCTAGAGTTTAGGGGGTTTACTACAATTGAAAGATATGCCTACAGGAACTCAAAAAGACGGAATTCATAAGTTTTACGGCCTAAACAGGGAAACATTTAGAATTCTTTCCAGAAGTGGTGATCAGGACTCTCACTTTCTCAATTTTGGATACTGGGATAAAGCAAAAACGCTTTTTGACGCCCAGCACGCTCTTGCAGACCATATTTTGGAATTAGTAACTGTAGATTCAAATATGTCTGTTTTGGAGGTGGGTTGTGGGATTGGAGGCTTTTCCGCATATGTTCATAGAAAAACAGCAGCTCCTGTTGTGGGGATTGACCTGCTTGAAGAGCATGTAGCGGCAGCGCAAAGGCTTGCGCAAGGCAGGGAAACATTACGATTCGAGCAGGGGGATGCCGGTGATTTAAGTTTCGAAGTGGGATCATTTGATATGATATATAGTGTGGAATCTGCTTTTCATTACCCGGAAAAAGATAGGTTTGCCAAAGAAGCGTATCGGGTCCTCAGACCAGGGGGGCATCTGGTCATGGTCGACATAACGAGCAGGAGTGTTGACGATGTTCTTTTTAGAAGGGGGATAGCATTTGCATCAAGTGAACAATGGACGGAGATACTGCAACAGGCAGGATTCTCAGTCGAACAGATTAGACAAATCGGAGATCGGGTTTTCACACCTCTTAACACATTTTTCAGTGGATTTACCCCAGATTTACAGCAGAGAAACAATAGTTTCCGATATTGGGGGATGCTTTTGCAAAATTATGCAAGAAATTATCAAGCAGGTAATTTAGGATATGGTCTATTTGTTGCAACAAAGGCTTAAATACACCTATCCATAAACTAATTGAGGTGACACAGTATCAAAATTGCTTTAACCTGCAGCATAAAACCAAAAAGTATTTCTAAAAAAGATATTGAAAAATACGCAGAGTTTGATTCTGAAAAGACCATTCGTGACTTAGCTGATGCTATCAAAGCAAACGGTCATGAAGTTGAAATAATTGATGTCAAAGATGATATCAAAAATATTTTAGAATCAAGAAAGGATGCTATTGACTTGGTCTTCAATGTTGCAGAAGGCTTAGAAGGATTTGATAGAGAAGCCTTAGTTCCCAAAATATGCGAGGAGTTAGATATTCCATTCACTGCCTCAGGCTCAATAACCTTAATCAATACATTGGACAAGGCAAAGACAAAAGAGATCCTGCAGGAACATGGTATTCCCACACCAAGATTCCAGGTTTTTGAGACAAGGGATGAAGATTTGCTTGACTTAGAGTTTCCATTGCTGGTCAAACCTTTGCTCGAAGGCTCGTCAAAAGGCGTTTTCAACAAAAATTTAGTCAATAATGAAGAAGATTTAAAAAAGATGATTAAAGAAACAATACAAAAGTATACGCAGCCAGCGATTGTGGAAGAGTTTCTTGATGGAAGGGAGTTTACAGTAGCTATTATGGGGTATAAGGATCCAATAGTTTTACCGATTATTGAGATTACATTCGATCATTTGCCCGAAGATATCCATCCCATGGATTCGTATGAAGCAAAGTGGATCTACGATGACCCTAAAAAAGGCGTTGACCCATTGGTGTGCCCTGCAAAACTGGAAAAGGGATTGGAGAACAATATAAAAAGTACTGCATTGGATGCGTACGAAGCATTGGACTGCAAAGACTGGGCAAGGATTGACATCCGATTGGATCAGAATTCTGTTCCAAATGTGCTGGAAATTAATGCCCTCCCTGGCTTCATGAAAGATCCCAAAGAAAATTCGAGATTGCCCAGAGCAGCGTATGCAGTAGGATGGACATATCAGGAATTGATAGAAAAAGTGATTGATTCTGCCGTCAAAAGGTGGGATAGTAAATAGGGTGCATAACACATTGAAGAACTTGATTGAAAAAAAGCAAAACATTTAAATAATACTTAACTTTAACTTAAGTAAAATGGGGCTACCATCAAAAGAAGAAGGGGTATTGGAGCTTTTTTTCAATGAGCCGTCACGCCAATGGCATTTCAAGGAGATAGTGAAAACTGCCGGCATTAGTGAGCCAGCTGCAAATAAATGGCTCAGCAAACTCCTTAAAGAGAGCATCATAAGGAGGACAAAGCCAAAAGGCAAAATGCCGTATTTTCAGGGCAATTTCGGACATGAGAACTACCGCAACAAGAAAAAGATGTATGCTATGCAAAAATTGTATGAAACAGGCCTCTTGATGAAACTCCAGCAGCTGAGGAATGCCAAAACTGTTGTGATTTTTGGCAGCTTTGCCCGGTCTGACTGGAATACTCAAAGTGATGTAGATATTTTTGTTTTAGGTGATCCCGAAGACCTCAGATTTGGCGCTCTTTGGAGCGGACTGGGATTCCAAGGAAAAGCAAGAGAAATCCAGGTTCATAGCTACAAATCTGCCAAAGACACAAGGAGAATACATTCCGGATTGATGAAGAATGTAGTAAAAGGACATTTCATAAAAGGAAATATATTTGATATTGCAGAAGTGGAAGCATGAAAGATTTAGACAAAGTCTACAATCAATGTGTTGCAGAGGGAAATTTACAGGAGCCAGAAGAGATTGATATCGAGAAGGCTAAGTCATTGCTTGATAATGCAAAACAAGACCTGGACACGCTGAGAGACACCATACCTATAATGGAGAAGAAAAAGAATTTTGGCCTGATATGGAGTAACCAATATGAGATTATTCGTCAGTTAGTGCATGGTATTCTTCTCTTTGAGAAAATTCGTTCAGAAAGCCATCAATGCATGTATGCCTATATCTGCACAAAGCACCCAGAATGGGAAATCGATTGGGAAACAATCGAAACCATGAGACTATTGAGGAACGGTGTGCATTACGAGGGCAGGCCGGTTGGCGCTGAGACATGGAAGGAATACAAGCTGAAGTTTCATATATATGCTCAAACGTTCATTAGGATACTAAAGCAGAAGCTTCTTGAGTAAAAACCTTACCGTGATTTCTAATGAGAAGTTTTCAATGACTAATCCACCTTGGACCAAAGTACACTCCAGTTTTATGAAACTTCATCCAAAAAATTAATGGAAGTTTTGAAAAGAGCTGAATAATCAATAATTTTATATAATCCCGGTTTCTAAATCCCATTGGGTGGTTTCACATAAAAATAGCAGTCTTATTCACCAAACGCGACGAGATGGCGAAGTCCTATCATCAGGACTGGAAAGGAAGGGAGACTAATGATGATGCAGAATCAGTCGGTAAAGCATTGAAGGATCTGGGTCATACGCCAAAGCCATACCATCTTGATCTCAACATCTGGGAAAAGTTGAGGAAGGATAAAAAAGAGATTGATGTCGCATTTAATCTCTGCGATGACGGTTTCTTCTCAAATCCTGAGCTTGAGCCCCATGTTCTGGCAATGCTGGAAATTCTGGGTATACCCTACACTGGTTCAGGTTTTTTAAGTTTGGCCATGTGTCTCGATAAAGCCAGGGCAAAAAAGATGCTTAGCATCCATGCTATCCCCACTCCCCAATTCCAGGTATTCGGAAATGAAGCTAAATTAGAAAAGAATCTGAAATTTCCCCTTATTGTAAAACCAGTGCATGAAGATGCGTCCATAGGTATAAAGGATGAATCCATAGTAAAAAATGCAGATGAATTGATGAAAAGAGTAAAATATGTTATCAAAGAATACAAACAGCAGGCATTAGCAGAGGAATTCATCGACGGAAGGGAATTCAACGTGGGTTTCATAGGAGATGAAGTTCTGCCAGTCTCAGAAATCATATTCAATCTTCCAAAAAGTAAGCCAAAGATAGTCAGCTATGCGGCAAAATGGGAGAAAGAGTCTGTTGAGTTCAGAGGAACAAACAGAAGCTGCCCTGCAACCATAGATGATGAGCTGAAGAAAAAGCTCATAAGCCTTGCCAGAAAAGCATCAGGGTGCCTTCTGTGTACGGGCTATTGCCGAATTGACTTCAGGGTTGATAAGCAAAACAATCCCTTCGTCTTAGAAGTTAACCCAAACCCAGACATTTCAGAAGATGCTGGTTTTGCTGCTATGGCAAAAGCTGCAGGAATGACTTACGCTGATATGATTGACAGGATACTAAAGAATGCGAATACAAACTAAGCTGGAACCAAATGGTTTTTCTGCATCGCTGCTCAGGAATGCACGAGTGCAATATCCGCCTGATTCTTGGGGTAGACTTGATCTGAGAAGCCGCGAGTGCCTTACCCACAATATCATGTATCTAAAAGTATCACCGTATGCATTATTTCATCCATCCTTGCATTTTGAATTTCCATCTCCAGCGCTGAAGTCATTGGGAGATAGGTGCATGCAGAAAGATATCCCGCGGATAGCGGCTGAAGACAAGTGCTCAGCCAATAAACTCTATGAAACCCTGGCGCAAAGCAAAATAACATTTGATGAAGGAGAATTAGAAGAACTTAATACAGATGAGACAACTGATGCGTGCCTGCTCGGACTTTCATTCGGAAGAGACAGCCTTCTTTCCTACGGTTTAGCGAAAGAAGCAGACATGGAACCGAAACTTGCTATGGTGCAGGATGTGTGGGATCATGAGGCAACGGAAAAATACAAATTGCTGCGCTCGTTTGAGAAAGAGCATAAGGAAAAAGTGGTGGTGCTGTTGGATTATTCTGATGACCTCTCCTCGGATAGAAGCATCAATAAACCTGATTCAGAAGGGATCGTTAGGGCAAATGCTATGAATGGCTATGCGGTATTGTTAGTACCATTTGCGCTGCAGTGTAAAACAAGGTATATAGTATTTGGAAACGAACAGAACTTCAACAACTATTATAAAGACTCAGAGGGGCATGCAGTATACCCTAGTTACGACCAAAGTTCAGAGTGGATGCAGCAGCAGCGAACCGAGCTATTGCGCTTTACCAATCAACAAATTGAGGTATGCAGCCTGGTAGAGCCGCTCTACAATCTTGCCGAGCTTAAGATATTGTTTTCAAGATACCCCCAGCTAGCAAAATACCAGATGTCCTGCGACCTGACAGAAACCAAAGAAAAAGTCAGGTGGTGCCAGAAATGCCCTGCATGCGTAAATACATTTCTGGATATGACTGCCCACGGGTTTGACCCTGCTTCAGTTGGATTTACTGAAAATCTGCTTGGTACGAAACAGAGAAGCCTATTTTCATTATTCAATCCGTTCCCCAAAAGCGTCTATGAAAAGCCAGTTGAGGTAAGGGATGAACAACTATATTCTTTCTACCTCGCTTCAAGAAACGGCGCAAAAGGTGCCCTCATTGAAGAATTTAAGAAGCAGTACCGAAGCGAAGCGATAGAGCGGGAAGATGAATTGCATAAGAAATTCATGGGAATCCACCAGTCAAATATGCCTGCTCCTTTCAGGAATAAATTAAAGAGCATCTTTAAGGAGGAACTTGCATGATTCTTTTCCCCGCAGTGTATATTGGATATGAAGAGTTATTTTACTCATTAAAATCAATGGATCTTGCAGATATGCTGATTATTGCAGAGCAGGAATTCATCGAGAGTTATCCGTTAGAGGGAAATTTTATAGCAGATGAGTTCGACAACAGTAAGATGCTGATTGAAAAGATTTCCAGCTGGCAGAAGAAGCATAAGGCAAGATTTTCCAGAATTATTGCGATTGACGATGAAGACCAATTTGAGCTTTCAAGGCAGCTGGCTGCACATTACAATATTCCATTCTATTCGAATAAAACACTTGAACGTGCATGCAACAAGTACCTTATGCGAACATGCTTCGCACAAAAAAAAGTGCCGCAGCCTGCATTTCAGCTGTATAAGGGTGATGCTGCTACCATGCATTTCCCCAATATGTTAAAACCACTCACCGGAACCGGAAGCGAATTCATATTGGTAAATAAGAATCCTCAACAACTGCAGGAGAATTTTGAGTTTCTCCTCACCCGGCTGGCATCAATAAAAGATACCAGATTCAAAAAATTGCGGCAGCATGCGCAGGATTTTGATGCCTGCAAGGAATTTATTCTGGAAGAATTCATCAAAGGAGATGAATTTAGCTTTGACTTCTGCCTCAATGATGGAAAGTTCGCAATTCTTCGTATAGTCAGGAAGCTTCCCTCAAGATATATAGGATGGTATGATGGCTATGTGTTGATGAATGATGCCTCGCTCAAAACACAAAACATTTCCCTAGAGGAATTAAAGGCTATCTCTGCCAAGGTAGCCGGTGCTCTGGAAATTTTTTCTGGTGTTTGCATGGTCGATTGCATCGTAAGAGATGGGAAGCTATATGTGATAGAAACATCTATACGGCCTGGATTGAGCACATTTATACCGCTCATGTATTATATATATAACTATACCAGCCTCGGAGTCCTGGCAGGGAACAAAATGCCTCTGCTGCCGCAGCAGGAAGGAGTGGTTGTCCATCTGTGGGCCCATAAGCAAGGAAAAATAAAAAATATCGATGTAAGTATGTTAGATCGAGCAAAGTCTGAAATGATCAGTTATACTCTTTTCGCTGAAAAAGGAGCTTTAGTGCATGATGACTTGACTGATCATGACGGCATGTTCCTGGGATATGTTCTGCTCAAGGGCTCTCAGGATGCTGAATTGCAGGTAAAAAAGATACAGGAGAGTGTAAAGATTGAGATTGAATGAGAAAATAAAGATACTCCGGCAGATGCTTGCGCAAAAATCTGCTCCAAGTTCACCAAAAATATTCATGAAATACATTAAGGGCTGCAACAAAAAAGCCTTGCTGCACAGTGCGCAGAAATACGGCACTCCCCAATATGTGCTGGATAAGAAACAGCTGCAGGAACGTATCCAGAACTTTAAAGAAACATTCAGAAAATGCGTGCCCCAATCTGACTTCTTCTATGCGTTCAAATGCAACGATTTCCCCGAATTGCTCAAAACAGTGAAATCAGAAGGCTTCAATGCAGATGTTGCTGGCTTGTTTGAGATACAGCTGGCAAAAAAGCTGAATTTCCCCGCCATCATTTACTCCAGCCCGGGCAAAACAAAGGAGGAACTTCAGTATGCAGTACATGAAGGCATCATCATCAGCCTGGATAACCTAGATGAGATTGATCTTCTCATCTCGTTAAAAGCAAAAGCGAGAGTCAGTATTCGTATCAACTTCAATACGACGAACTCTTGGAGCAAATTTGGCATTCGGCTGCCTGAATTGAAGCAGGTTATCCGCAAATTAGAAAAAACAGAACTTATGCTGGTAGGTCTTCACTTCCACTCCAGTTGGAATTATGATCCAACAAAATATACATATAGCATACGCAAGATCGGAGCATTTCTTAAAAAAAATCGGGGAGTAGCACGCCAGCTTCAATTCCTTGATATGGGAGGCGGCTTTGAGCCAGAAGGCATGGCTACACTCTCAAAATTTTCTTACCGAGGAGAGCTCTTGCAACTGATAGAAGAATATTCTGGTAAAAAAACAGGTTTTAATCTACATGGTTTCTCTCTGGATGAAGTTGATCTGCTTACGACCTTTGCAAACCGCATAGGCAATGCACTCAATATACATATTTTTAATGTAAACCCTGCCATCCGAATCTGGTTGGAACCAGGAAGGTATATTGCAACCCATTCCACAACTATCCTGGTCAAGGTGCTTGCAGTAAAAGGTGATTCCGTGATCGTTGATGGAGGCATCAATATGGTAGGCGACTATCGCTTCGATGAATATTTGTTTGCACCCATACTTAACATATCACAGCCATCGGCAAATCTCAAAAGAAAGACAGTGTACGGACCGCTCTGCGACCCATCAGATGTGTGGGGATTCTTTTATTTTGGGAAATCCATTAAAAAAGGAGATATCCTTGCTGTTCTGCACCAAGGCGCCTATACCTTCAGCTGTGCGTGGCGGTTCATAAAACCTATTCCCCGTTACATAGTGATTGATGGAAAAAAGATTTACTGTGGAAAAGAAGAGGAAAAATTTAATGAGAGGTATGCTGGTACTGCTATTAGTGGATACATATGATGAGGGAAGTTCTGCACGCAAAAATCTGGAATGCTACGGTAACCCAAGCAAAAGTCGAATACATTGGAAGCATTTCCATAGACGAAGACCTGATTGAGAAGGCTGGGTTTTGGCCAGGGCAAAAAGTTCTGGTAGTCAGCAACACGACTGGAGAACGGCTTGAGACCTATGTCATGAGAGCAGAGAGAGGCTCAGGTATCATCGGCATGAATGGTGCAGCTGCTCGGGTGATCAAAGTGGGTGAAAAAATAATTATTATGGGTTTTATGCTGAGTGAAAAGCCCATCAAGGAAAAAGTGGTCATTGTGGATGAAAAGAATGCATTTCTCAAGTTTTTGATGTAAAATTCAAAAAATAGATTTCGTGCCTGTTTTTTTCTCGTCGAGAATCAGAAACAAAAAAAGTTTTGAAAAAAATAAGAAAATAAATCGAAGAAAATGGAAAAAATTTCCGTCGAGAAAAAAATAAAACAGTTACATTTATATATATGCTAAATAAAATAAATAATAGAAAGTTTTTTTACAAAAAAGAGCTGTGAATCAGATTCAAAAAATAAAAAAGACTCCGTTTCTGGGAAAAATAGTGCGGTATTATTCGTAAATAACATAATCAGCTAGTGGGAGAACTAATAACATGGATGCAATGCAAAGTGAAGTGAAAAAGAAGGATCAAAAAGTCAAGTTGGAAGTATGGCAGCAGTTGTACGGCAAAAGCATAGTGACTGCTGATCAACTGGCTGCAGTTTCTAAAAGCAAGATTGACAATCAGGATATTGAAGAAATCAGGAAAAAATACAGCATGCTGATCAATCCTTATTACTTGAGCCTCATTAAAAAGAAAGGCGATCCCATCTGGAAGCAATGCATTCCTGACGAGAAAGAACTCACCGAAGAAGGTGGGGAACCTGACCCATTATGCGAAGAAAAAGGCCCAGTTCCCGGATTGACGCATCGGTATCCTGACAGGGTGCTTCTTTTTATAGCGAACAACTGCTTCATCTACTGCAGGTTCTGCACCAGAAAAAGAAGAGTGGGAAAACCGCAGTTCAGGATTCCCAGGGATCAGATTAGAAGAGGGATAGAATACATACGTGCACATAAGGAAATCAGGGATGTTATCATATCTGGCGGTGATCCGCTGACTATGCCTGATGATTTTGTAGAGTGGGTCCTTAAAGAGCTGCGAGAAATCCCCCATATTGAGATTATCAGGATTGACACTAAAGCGCCGTGCGTCATGCCGCAGCGTATTACTGAGAATTTCTGTAGCATGGTTAAGAAATATCACCCTATATTCCTCAACACGCATTTTAACCATCCAAATGAGCTGACGCCGGAGAGCAGGAAAGCATGTGAGATGCTGGTGGATGCTGGAATACCAGTCGGAAACCAAACCGTTTTGTTAAGAGGGGTTAACGACAATCCAGAAGTTATGAAGAAGCTGATGACTGGATTGCTTACCATGCGGGTCAAACCATACTATATTTACATGGCAGATCTAGTGCAGGGAACAGCGCATTTCAGGACACGGCTTGAGACAGGCTTAGACATCATTCGCTCTTTAAGAGGGTATACATCCGGATTAGCTGTTCCTCAGCTTGTCATCGATGCCCCCAATGGAGGCGGCAAGATTCCCATTTTGCCTGAATACCTGATCGGCCAGGAAGGCAATAAGCTGATATTCAAGAACTACAAGGGAGACATTGTTGAATATCCCGAACTGATCGACGCTTAAATCATAACATTTATAAATGATAATTCTTTTCTTTTTCTATGATTGTAGTTATTAATTACGGAGGCCAGTTCTGTCATCTTATAGCAAGACGGGTGCGGGATTCCAAGGTGTATGCAGAGATTGTTCCCCATACCATATCAGCGCAAAAGATTCTTGCTTTGAATCCCGCCGGTATAATCCTGTCTGGTGGACCATCTTCAGTGTATGATAAGGATGCGCCGCATTCAGATAAAGGATTGCTTGACCTGGGGATTCCGGTCTTAGGCATCTGTTACGGGCAGCAGCTTCTGGCAAAACAACTCGGCGGCAAAGTTATCCCGAACAAAATTAAGGAATACGGGAAAAAGGTTATTGCAGTCCGCAACAAAGAAAATATTCTCGGGCATCTGAAAAATAGGGAACAGGTGTGGATGTCGCATGGAGACCTTGTGGCAGAGCTTCCACCTGGATTTGTTACACTGGCATCAACAGACAGCTGCAGGCATGCAGCCATGGGCAATGCCAGAAAAAAGATTTACGGAGTCCAATTCCATCCTGAAGTTGTCCATACGCTTTGTGGCAGCCAGATCCTTAAGAATTTTGTATTTGAGATATGCCAATCACCCAAAGACTTTAGTTTTGCCAGTCTGAAAGAAAAGCTGGTGCAGGAAGTTAAGGAAGAAGTGGGAAATGACTCAGTCATTATGGGGGTATCGGGTGGAGTTGACAGCACTGTTGCTGCTACCTTAATCCAAAAAGCCATTGGAAAACGATTACATCTGATTTTCATTGATCATGGGTTGATCCGAAAGAACGAGCTTATGCTCATCAAAAATAGGTACAGCAGACTGAAGCTCAATGTCGATTACGTCGATGCCTCGCGCATATTTCTGCGCAAATTAAAAGGTGCTACCGATCCGGAGAAGAAGCGGAAGATCATTGGTTATACATTTATCAAGGTTTTTGAGGCAGAGGCAAAGAAACTAGGCAGCAGATTCAAGAATATCAAATATCTTGCCATGGGGACAATTTATCCTGACCGGATTGAATCTGCCCAACCAAGCAAACAGGCTGATAAGATAAAAAGCCATCACAATGTAACCCTGCCGAAAGGGATGAAGCTTAAGGTTTTGGAGCCTATAAAAGACCTGTATAAAGATGGTGTGAGAAAGCTGGGAGAAGAGATTGGAATCCCCCATGAACTATTGAATAGGCACCCATTCCCTGGCCCAGGTCTCGCTATCCGGATTCTGGGAGAGATAACTGATGAAAGGCTCAGGATTCTCCGGGAAGCAGACTCTGTATATATACTGGAGCTTAAGAAGCACAAACTCTATGATAAGGTTTGGCAAGCTTTCGCAGCACTGCTACCAGTAAAGACTGTGGGAGTGATGGGTGATGCCAGGACCTATGAGTATATAATTAGTCTGCGTGCGGTAACTTCAAAAGATGCCATGACTGCTGACTGGGCAAAGCTGCCCAATTCTTTCCTGGAACAGGTTTCTAATCGGATAATAAATGAAGTAAAAGGCGTAAATAGGGTAGTTTACGACATCACGCAAAAACCGCCAGGTACTATCGAATATGAATAAAACTTGGCGGAACAAGAAATACGAAGTGTTTCTAAGTTCCTCCGGGGACTATAGGATAGGAGTAATGTAATCACTATAAAGTGATGAAATAATAGAAAGATTTATATAGTAGTTAAGTGCTCTGGTTTTCTGAACCAAAAATGTCATGGGATACTCAAGATAATGCTATTGTAGAGCTGGATGCCAGAAAAAGTAGAAGGACATCTATTCTGAATTCTTTAGATGCGATTGTAGGTGCACTCAAAGCACAGGTCGCAGAAAGATTGTATCGAGGTCTTCCCGATGGGGGGCTCCCTAACTATGATTCCACTACATGGGATGCATCAACACAAAGTGATATTGCGAGCTTTGTAAGACAAGCATACGATATGCAAAATAGCATGAATCCTTTAAAGGGAATTAATCCGACAAAAGTTGATCAGACCACCAGAGATATTCTAGAAGGGATATATAGTACTCCACGAGATACAATATTGGAGGCCATTGGCACCTCGACTGATTTTGGAGGAATTGTTCAATCAGCTCACGGAGAGGGAATGAAACACATAAGCCAATTGATTGCGCAGACCGCAGCAAAGGGTTATACCCGAGCTATACATGGTGATGCTGTGTTAGCCGCCATGAAGAAGAGATATAGCCTTGTTGATGGTAAATATGATCCAAGCGAGTTGAAGCGTACATTCGGCCAGTTAGCGGCTTTGGACATGTCTGGTGAATTGACTACGGATGTTGTATATCGGATAGCCAGAAAATAATTTCTTTTTTTGAATAGAAAACCGTAAAGTTTATATGCAGGTATATTCATAAGTCTTTTTACTATTTTAAAAAGGCAACTATATGGCTAAAAAGAAGGATCCATGGGCAAAAGATAACCTGGGTAAGACACTTGAAGAACGTGTAAGCCAACATGATAATATTATTAATGTAGTCGATGCCATGGATGGGGAATTAAAAGCAAAAATAGCTGGACTTCTTCCTAAATCGGGTGATGGGAATGTTCCAAATTATGATGTATTGGATAGAACAAAAAAGGTCTATGATAAAAAAATTGCCGAACAGGTAGCAGAATTAATTGAATCACATTATGATTTCAGCAACAAATTGCACCCACTCAACAAAGCAATGAGCAAGGCAAAAGTAGACGATACAACGAGGCAGTTAGTAAAGGGAATTTATGGGGGGCACGTGGAAGCTTTGAAGCAGCATGTAGGGGATCCAAATTACATTGCCCTCGTAAGTGAACTACAACAGAACAACAGAGAAAATATAAGTAATCAGATTGCGCGTTCAGCTGCTGCAGGATATTCGCATGAAAAACACGGAAAGCATCTTGCAGATTACATGTTAAAACAGCACAACGCAGATGCAAAATATGTTAATTTGGACCAACTGGCCCGAGCTGGTCCTGATGTGATTGCTCAACATATCAGGCACAGACTGCATAAAGAAGGATTATATCAGATAGCGCCAAAGTACGAGAAAGCCCCATAATTCTAGTGTTGATCCAACCATATTTCTAAATAATATTAGTTTTAACCACTCTCTAGTACTAAAATATAGAAAGATTTATATAGTAGTATATCTTACTACTTAGTAGTAGGAACTATGAAAACAAAACTATCGATTTCAATGGACGAGGAAAAAGTTTCCCGCATTGAGCAGATTGTGGCTCAGGGTAAATTTAGGAATAAGTCCCACATCATAGAATACGCTCTAAACGAGTATCTAAAACGTGATAACCATGAAGGCTGACATCAGGATTGCAAGCAACAATGGACCAGCAGGTAAGTTTGGCACTCTGGAGAACATGTACAGAGTAAACGCTGAGAAAGTACACTCATACAACCACTCTGACCAGATGCCCTATGACAGCCTCAGCTCCCAGCACGGAAAGGTTTTTCTGAGAGATTCAAGAGATGAGCAATACACAAGCTGGCTAGCAGGAGCAGATTTCATTGAGTTGGTGCCCCGCCTCGAAGAAATCCTGGATAAATCATATGCAGGAATCCAAGTGCCGGTTGACGGAAAAGAATCGCCTGTAAACTGGAAGTCCCCCCTAACTGCGTATGACACTATATTCTTATGCAACCTAAACAATGCCGGCAGAAACCTTAGCAAGTACGCAGACGCTGTTCAGAAATTAAGGGATTACGCCAGAAGCGAAGAAGGCCAGGAACAAATTATCAAACTCCTCAAAGAAGGGAATGCTCCCCCAGAATTGGAAGCTATTGCAGTAGGATTGCTTCCCAAAGATAACCTTATGGCTGTGTATCCAGGCGAGCACGGATACATCCTTAGGAAAAGCAATAGATTTTATGAGCAGCTTAAAGCAGAAGCAGGCAGGCTGGGTATGTCAATTGATGAATATACTACTTTAAAGGAAGAGCTGGTGCTAGCTGAAGAAATAACGCATGGATTTCATGGGCTGCCGAATGCTAATATCTTCAATAGGATAAAAGCAGAGCTCAAGGCAAAAGAGTTTGTATTGGGGCTGTATCTAAAGAAAGGCGGCAGGAAGAATCGTATCCAGGCTGCCTTGATGAAAGACGATATCGCTGATATAGGCCGTTATTGGAATTCCTATATGGGGATACATGAAGCAGCAGCTAAAGTAGGAATTTCTGATGCCGAGCTGGATTCCATGATTGAAATGTATGCAGCTGAGTCAGAAGAGGAAGGGAGTGCAGCTCTTGCATATGCGTTGAGTAAAGTGAAATCAGAAGTAGCTTCAAAACAGAAAGGTAATGGAAAAGCTAAAGAATCAAAAGCTGCAGAGTCTAAAGAAGACACTGATTCAGATTCAGAAAATGCAGAAGAATCTTCCGAAGAAGCATCAGACTAGATTATGGATTGTTTTCACAATAAGGATTCTCGTAAAAACATAGGTTATTATGAATACAACAATTGCCGCAAACATAGAAAGCAGGCTCATATCACTGGATGCATATAAGAAGAAAGACGCCAATGCTACCAGTATCAGGGCAACAAGAAACAGGGGAATAACTATAAAGGATTTATAGGCAGCGATCTCAAATGTCTTTTTCAGGATCTCCCGATAGTTCTTCAGATGCACCAGCGAGAAGGCTATCAGTACTACATAATTAAGGATGATAAAAAATATCAAAGGAACTGCATACGAGTTCTGTGCAATGCTGTTCACAAATAAGTAAACTATTAGGAAGAGCAAAACAAAATACGCAACAGCGATTATAGTGAAATTAAGCATTGAATGGAAGAAAGCTATCGCCTTTCTTCTTTTTGATAAATGGACAGTGAGCGTCCAAATGATTCCTTCAAGAACAACGAACAGAACGAAGAAGATAAGTACAAACCAACCCAAAAAAGTGAAAATTGTCTGGGAGTTGCGGTATATCATAAGAGGGTCGTTGCCAAACATTGACTTCCCTATAAGGACATTTTCCGCAAGGGCTGTTTCACTCACATTGAGGCCGCTCATGTATACCATGATCTCAGTTGTCGCTCTGATTGCGGGAGTAAGCGTGGAGGCTGAATTCACTATAATACCGGCAAAGAAGACAAGCTGGATGATGAAAATTACAAGTATCACAAACCGATATTTCCACATTACCTCAAAAGATTCCTTGAGGGATTCCAGCAGAATATTTTGCTTAGACATTAGTGACAACCAACTGGGGAGCGGCAGCGGTGGTAGCCACTTCGCCTGAATCATCGATCACTTGGACCTGCACTGTAAGCTGGGTATTGTAATTTGCCAATCCATTGGTGTCTAGCACCACAGTATAAGTTAACGGTTTGCCTGCTTCATAATTCAAAGGATCTGGTGACCCTGACCGGATATGTACTAAATCTGTAGTAGGATATACCGGATATAATGAACTGTCCAGTAGGAGACCAATGCTGCTAATGCCACTATCATCTTGAATATCAAATGTTATAGTAACATCAGTCCCTTTGCTTATGGTGACGCTCGGGTCAGCCGTAACTTGCCCATTCATCTTAACAAAACTGACAGTAGGCTTGCTGGCAGCAGTGGTGCCTGAGGATCCGGTTGCGCTGTTCTGACACACATAACTGCCGCTGGCCTGAACGCAATACTTGAACTCTGGCTTGTCCTTCCCTGCATCACCGGCGAAATCAGCGTTATACGGGGCATTCTCAGTATAGCCGCAATTATAGGTATTTAGGTCAGTATAAGCATTGCCGCAAACACAAGGAACGGCAGTTGCTTTGCCAGTATCACATGCAGGATATTTCCTGCACAATCCGTATGCGCAATAGGAATATTCTTTTGAATTATCAGGGCAATCTTTAACTGCAGTAGAAGGCGCTGAAGTCCCGTCAGTACAGACGCATGAATTATCGATTGTCCCGAGTTGGCCAGTACCGCACACATCTCCCCTTTTACCGGGCAGCAAATAAATAGGTATATCAAATGACTGAGGAGCTGACTGATAGGCTACAATATTGCTGCTATCATAGCCAATGCCCTCAATGCCAAAACAATTTCCATTGGAATCAGGCTGCCGCATATCAACATGAGCATACAATGCAGCATCCTTGGTATTGCCAAAATCAAGATACACGCTTCCAACTGGTGTCAGGTCAGCGCCATCTGCAGCCTTCTTGAAATTATTATTATTGAGCTGTCTGTCGAATGAAAAGCTTACGGTTGATGCTCCTTGATCCTGCAGCGTAATGGGAGCTTCTGCCTCAATTATCTTTTTGTTGGTCTTGTCCATCAGCCTAAGAACAAGACATTGGGTAGTTGAATCCTTGTCATAAGTGATAGTCCCCTTGACTCGTTCATTCTCGTAGAATGTCGGCTTTACAGTTGTGGGATCGCTGAGCTGTGCCAAAGCATTTGCATCTAAGGCAGCATTGAAACCTAGCTTAACTTCAGATATATGGGCCTGGCCGAAGGGATATACAAAATTTGCGCCAACACTGCAGTCAAAGACCCCGCTGAGAGGATCGACTGAGCAGGCTGCGAGGTTTGGAGGTGTATAATCTTTGATAGGGAAATAAAACACCCCCTTGGTACCGGATTCAAGATGGCCGTCAGGGAAGCATTTGTCCACATCCCCCCCACTCCGCGCAATATTTCTGCCATCAATTACAATCTTAAGGTGATCGTATCTATACCTATCTAAGATTATCCGGTTATTGGAAGGTAGTGTGGTATGATCAATATTCTCCAAAACATTTTGCTCGAGTTCTCCTCCATCATAAAGCTTCCGCAGGTGTTCCTCATCTTGGCTGGAGCAATCACAATTGCCGCCGAACTGGCTTCCGACCTTGTCGCATCGTACATCATCATGGTTGTCGATCTGATTTCTACCCACACAGCTTAAGTATACATCATAATCATCAAAGTTGCATCCTGGATTAATCAGCCATGATGTCTTATATTCATAATATGACTGGCCATTGGTAGGATCAAATGTCAAATACTCTCTACCAGGGAGCACAGACTGGACAAAAGTTGCAAAGGGCGTTGCATATGCCGCATCCATAAAGCTTTCCACACTTATATCCCAGTCATAGCCAAAAGCAGCCAAGCAGACATTCCTGACAACTGATTCTTCACCCATGCCAAATAAATTGGTGAGATCTGCATTGCCATACTCAGCAGCAAGCTCATTCTGGCTCTCCCGAACAGAATCAAGCATTGCCCCAGTTCCTGCCACAATATACTTTGACCATCCATCTTCCTTAGTATCCTCAAGGCTGCCCAAGGGGCTGCATCCGCTGTTGACCCATGAGATGACCTCCCACACTAATGAGCATACATATTGAGTGAAAATCTCTTTGCAGACGCCTGAATCTGCCTCGCCGGTCTCCCTGACTTGTATGAGGCATGACTTCATGCTTGTAGCTAAATTTCTTATGAATCCAAGCCTGCTGTTGATGCCGCTGATGGAAGCGCACTGGAATGCAGCCAAATGATCTTTGGCCGGATCAAGCATCAGCTCCTTGTTTGCCAATACCTTATTTCCTTCCTCATCTTCAGTATATTTTGGCTCAGTGCTGAACCCATCAAAGAGCCAGTTGTTCTGGCCGAAACAAGCACTCTGGTCTCTCTCGGAAATGTACCTTCTTGGATCATATTGATCCCGAACAGTTCCCTGCTGCTTACTGGGGGGCACCTGCCATTTTATTTGGGAATAACGATAGCTCCAATCCATATTCTTCCAGTCTTCAGGAGTAAATGCAGACGACTGTTCGCTGGCATGCTGAGCCCCTTCGCCGAATGCAGGAGAATCCTTCGCTTCCACATCAATGGGCAGGTAGTATTTCTCATAGGATATATCCTTATCAGCGCTTAAACAGCAGCACTCAAGCCTCTGCGATGGGTCCCCACTTACAACAGAAAAGTCATCGCCTGTTTCATAGAAACAGCCGTTCGTATAGCCTCTCTGCACTGCAGTCTTAACTTCCTTGGCGCCATCCTTGAATTCCAATTTCTTGCCGATAAAACTCTGGCACTCATTTGGTGTGATACACATGCCGAGAGCTACTTCTTTCTTTTCGGTCTGTTTTTTTGGTTTGATGACATCAAATTCGTTGCCATCAGCATCAATGTCCTTCTCTATGGTATACTCGGTTTTCTTGGCGCCTTTCTGAGTGTTTCCTGCACATATATTGGAACAGGTGTCTTCCTGGGCAGTAAGATACCGCTTGCTGGTCTGCTGAATCGCATATATTGTTTCTGCCTGGCGAGGTCCCTTCTTGAGAGTAAGCTCGTATACTTTGCTGCCCTGATGGGCGCCTACCAGATATAAGGAGTCCTGCTTTTTTCCATTTTCCGCCTTTGTAATCTCGACACATTCATCAGTAACCCCAAATTCTCCCTTGATACCATACTTTGCTTCAACGCTCCTGCAATTGATTGCCACCAGAGGTTGTCCAAGAGTAGATTGATCCTCAGTGCACTGGCTTCCCATCTGGGCTTTCTCGAGCAGATCATCAGAAGAGACAGTTTGTGTCCACCCTGCAGGCGCTGTATGTCCAAATACCCTGTCACAGCTCCATCTGAAGAAATTATAAAATGTCTCTTCCCGATCCCACCCTGATGCGCAAGAAGGATAGCACTCCTGAAGGCAGGTATCGCTTAAGTCATTCATGTCCAGGCTGCTGAGCTTTACATCTGGCGGGAAGTGATCAAAATCCTGCAGGCATTGCTTGCATTCCTTGGTTTCAGTGCTTCCTAAACCAACGACAGCAGTCAGCTTTGTCAATCCTTCAAGCCTGCAGCTGAAGTTCTTGCTGAATTTCATGAGGAATTTGGTGAAAAAAGCGCTCATGCATGCGATAGCCGCAAACCGGAGCACATCTTCCAGTTTTTCCATCCATTTGGTTGTGGTTTCAATAATTGAATCTAAGATATCAACAAAATCATAGAGCAACCAATCAGGTAATACGCTTCTGGGATCTACCCTAGATCTATCAACAAAATAGCCCACTGAATCGCAGAAAGTCTGCGTTCCCCTTTCTTCTCTACCGCTCTGGTTCATGAATTTATACTTAAGGGTAAACTTTAGGGGGAAGACCATCTCGCTTTCCTTGAGTGAATCATAGAAGCTGTCCCAATCATCTGTTGTCCAGTTATCCATCTCTTGATAACGATTGAGCCTATACACTACATAGGCAGTCCTGCCTCCGAGCACCTTTGCCTTGGTGACTGAGGCCTTCATGACCTTGCAGCTATGGGCATACTTAGGATCATCTTTCACCGTATCATCGCATGCCCTTTGTATGTCGATATCATTGATGATAGGCTTCTCATCCTTCTCACTGCCGAAATAAGTGAAATTAAAATAGAAATATAATGTTTCGGTGCCTTCTGCAAGCCGTTCTGTGCTGATAAATGCAGGGCTTTGGTACTGCAGCAAAGGTGTGGCATCCCAGAGCCTATCTCCTGACCAGCAGGTCTGGACCTTGTAAGATACATCCTCGTATCCTCTCCTGCCAAAAGAATCCTGGCCGATAAACAGGAGATTGCTGTCCAGAGTTTGATCCCGGTCATACGAAGTTCCAGTATCCTCCAATTCAGTGTAATCGATCTGCTTGAAATTTAGGCCTGCCGCAATAGAAGAAGTCACATCTACATTGGGGAAGTTGAAGTTGCCGCTGATATCTGACATAGTTTCATAATCAGCCCTGCTCTGCCCCTTTGCATTGACGCTTAAGTCAGCCTCCTCAATAGTATCTATCACTTTCTTTATCTTATCATCAAAGGTGCCATTCCAGTCTCCGAGCGGTGTTCGTTTCACATACAAGAATAATTTTGTATTAGGATCTGTTTTTCCAGTGATGTCAACTTCATCAGCGAATTGCTCAAAAATCCGTGTTCCCTCTTTAGGACTTATATCCTTAAATTCAGGGGGCTGGGTATTGAGGAAGATTGTCTGTCTGACAATTGCAGAATTGTTGGCTTTATCAGCTGCAATGATACTTAGGTTGTAATACCCATCAGTCTTCAGGCTAAGCTTGGCAGTAAAGTTTCCGCTTACATCCTTAAGTCTGGTTGTCTTAGAGCTTCCACAGCTAAGCCGTATGCTGCCGGAAGATGCACTTATATTCTTTTTTCCCGCCAGTGTTGTTACACTAACTGAATCTGAAAGTGGCCCTTCATTACAATCATCATCCAATGCGCTGACTGAATAGGTATAGCTGCTGCTGGTATTGACTTGATCAGCAAAGTTGTTGCCAGTGCGTGACGCCAGTTGTGCACCATTGCGGTATACTGCATATTCAGAAAAATCGCCCTCATTGCTTTTATTCCATGCCAGCTCAACTGAATTATCATCTACTGTAGTGCTATGAAGGCCGGTTACTTTCTGGGGAGGGGTATTATCTCCGCTGGTGAATTTCCAGGTTATGGTTATGTCTGATTCCTCGGAAACTGTTCCATTGATGATAAGGTTATTATCAATAAGCAATGAAGGAATGGGCTGCAAGGTCATGACCGGAGCTGCGCTATCAACAAAGATGTCCTGCTCTTCTTCTGCAGTCTGCTTCCGTGGATCCTCCACATTAATTTTAATCGTGTTGTTACCTTCCCCTAAAGGAATTCCGGTTATAGTGGCATTGCCATTCGCTGCAGATCGTGCTCTTTTCTTAAGTATGCCATTGACATAGATATCCACAAGGCTATTCGGATCTGTCCCGATGACCAGGTCAATGGATTTGGAATTATAAAATCGAGGGATAGTAACTTGTATCTGCGGAGGGCTGTCTTTCTGAGTCGTAAATTGGTGCAGGTTCCCATTATTGTCATCAGTAACCACATTGATGCCTGCAGCTGATGTCAATTTGTACATATAACTAGTAGATTCATTCAATCCAGTAAGGGTTACTTCGTGCTTCTTGACAAGATTATTGCTCGTGGATTCGAGCCCTAAGGAGCTGTTGATCCCATAATCCACAATTGAATTTGATATTACATCAGTATCCCATCCTATCTTAGCTGAACTGTCTGTTATGCCGCTTACCGTAATGTTTCCGATGCTTAGAGCATAACTGATGGGCAAGGTCGCTATTAAAACAATCAAGACAACTGCCAATAGCCTCAGGTATCTGCTCATATAAGCTCCGGATCCTTGACTTCTTTTGAATAGGTGCTTAACCCGCTGAAAAACAAGGATTGCTCAATCTCGTTGCTTGAAGGAAGGTACAACACATGGAATCTTATCTGAGATGCTTTATCCACATCTCCTTCTGCAACAGTCCATGATCCTCTAAAGCCGCCAAGGATATCCTCATCCTTCATCAGATATATTTCAAGATCATAGGTGTAATCATCATTTGATAATAGCTTGACTGTCTGCGCAACAGCTGTCGTCTCATTCAATGGATACCAAGTGCTATGCTCAAAATCCTTCTCATGTGCTTTTAGTATGATGATGGCAGACTCGCCAGGGCCTAAAGCCTCAGTGCCTATAGCAGTGTTATCCTGGAATTTGTGTTTGACTACCGTGAAATTGGCAAATTCCTTGACTGGGTCCATGTACAGATAGTAAGTCCTGCCATCTCTGTCAGTCTGGACAAAGGTCTGTGCATCAGAAAATCCATCCCTGAACCCTTTAAGTATTCCCAAAGTGCAATAAGGAGTCATGCCTCTCCAATACGGAGTTCCACCAGCGTTAAAATCAGATACAGTTGTCCCTAAATTACAGACATATTGGCCGCATACCAGGCTGAGGTTCACATCATTTATCTCCCATCCTTTCGAAGTATTTTCGAGAGCAACAAAGGTAACTTCATTGTAAAGGTCATTGCAGAATGCATCATCCTGGACAAGAGCATCAGAATTGAATTGGGTAATATCAAAACTCTGCCTTCTTGCCTGATTATGGTCAATGCTTCCTTTAAACGCATACACAAAACTGTATTCATCATGCTGAGGGGTCTCCTGATCGACAATGGTGACTAAAACAGGAAACTTGATATCATAAGTAAAGTGCCACAGATGCATGCAGAAGAATGAAAGCAAGTTCTGGCTCTTCTGCGCATTTGATTGCAGCAAAGGGTACTTGTTTGGCCTGATATAGAAATCCTTCTCCCACAGCAATGGCCATCCATAATCATACGTAAAGCTTACTCTCATGTTGCTCCAGTCTTCATCTCCCACATCCCAGATGTAATGATTCCAATAATAGCTTGAGTTGAATGTGCTGGCCAAAGGCTGTCCATTCTTGATGTTATCAGGCGGCAGCGGCACATACCTATCAACATCATACTGTGTCCCTTTAATCTTGATGAAAGGGAAATTGACGCTCATCAGCTGCCGTATTTTGGAATTGATCTCGGGGATACTCCATTCAAGCTTGCCGCATTGGAATTTAGGTCCGCCGGTGTCAGGAATAGATTCATCCAAAGTCATCAGGTCAACAATCCTTCTTTCAACAAATCCCTGCGCATTTTCCACATCTATGATGGATTTGGCCATGGTATAGGCAGCAAACAGCCTAACAGGTATCTCAGCCTTGAAGTTTGCAGGTTCTGCTAATGTTTTGTTGAATTTATCCTTAATTTTGATTGGGTACTTGACTGAAACATCTACCAATGAGTCCATAGAGTCTCCGATAACCGTGATAACTTCTATGTCACCTTGTTCTAAGATGTCATAGCTATTGTTGAAGGCCTCGAAATCATTTAAACAGTCTCGTAAGTTCAGGCTAATGTACTGTGACAGTTGGCCTTCCATGAAAGAGATGCTGGGAATGCTCTCAGTGCCATCATACCACCAGTAAGGGTTCTTGAACTCGGGTGTTGGCGACCGAGACAGATAACTGTCAGGATTAGCCTCGATATCAAGGGGGAAGTAAAGATACCCCCCATTAAGGCCAAGTGTTGTAACTGCATCATTCCCCAGATTTGCCATGCATGTTTCTATGTATGACTTTACCGGAATGAGCTCAGGAAGTATTTCCTCAGTTCCCAGGATGGATTTTTCCCTGATAAAGATGAAATACATGACAACTATTAGGATGAGCAGCCCAAGAACTATAAATACGGTAATCTGACCTCTTTTTTGCATTGGTTTTTTCCAACCTATACGCTTAATAAACCTTTCCTTAAAAATCATTTACGCTCACCTGATCGCTGGAACTGCCGCCTCGGGTTGTAGTAGTCTGATTGGCAGGGATATAGGGTGTTGCGCCAGCTGCATACTCAGTTATAGGGACGCATATCTGCGTTACATCCCGTCGATCAACAGACAGCAGGGCTCGATCAAACTTCAGGCAAGCTTTGTTATAGATGGTTGAGCTGTATTGCACTATAGTGTTATTACCAGTTTTCCTGACAGACTGGCCTTCTGATATTTTGATGTTGGAGCTGAAAACTTGGGCAGTCTTTTGGTCCCCATACAGGAAAACATTAAAGTTTATTTCCCCATATCCGGAATTTGCCACATTATCAACCACTATATTGATTTTATAGAGGTATTGGGTAGTTCCGTTGGGGTCAATCGTTGCAGGAGCTCGTTCTCCTTCAATATGGGCAGCTGTTGAGAGCAATCCATAGGGAGTATTAACAACAAGTACATTATCTGGGATGCTATCGATCTTTGCCTCGCACAAGAGCGATGTCTGGCAATCTTCGCTGCCAAATACAATTGTTTCACAGAATGCCTGGTCAATCTGCTGCTGCCGCCTGGCCAGCTCATCCTCACCCCACAAAAGACGTGAAAATCCGCTCAATCCCTGGAATTCCTTGAGGACAAACTCGAATCTGGCAAGATTAGATCTGAATTTGAACTGAGTTTTCCTGGTCTGGGCCTGCGCAACCAGATCTGCATCTCCGTCTATAAGATTACCATCATCATCAATGGTTACAGACCTCTGATTATTTTCACTATCATAGGTCGTAAAAGTATAGCTTAAGATGCCTCCATTAGGATCCAAAGTCTGGCTGTCTACCCATACCTGGCCATCTCTCACCGAATAATCAGAGATGGTTGTGCTAAGC
Source organism: Candidatus Nanoarchaeia archaeon (assembly GCA_035289425.1). Lineage (GTDB taxonomy): Archaea > Nanobdellota > Nanobdellia > Woesearchaeales > DATDXC01 > DATDXC01. The sequence continues at coordinate 12,173 of DATDXC010000063.1, read as the reverse complement.
AGGCTTCCATCAGCAGCATAAGTATGGCTGCTGACAAGCTGGATGTTGTTTAACTGCTTAGGATTAAGTCCCTGCTCCAGCTGTTTTTGATATTCAGCTAAAGTTATCAATCCACCACTGGCATCAAGGTATGCAGTAAAACTAATAGTAGTTGTCTTAGTACCGCTCCAGACTCCATTAGGACCCAGATTATATGTTGAAACATCAATTTGTACTGTTCTCTGAGCAGCATCGATATAAGTTATGACGCCATTTTCAACACTGAGTATATTCTGTTTCTTGATATCTGCATATGTTTGAGGATCAAGCGTCGCTCCTTGTCCACCAGCCATGGTTGGTGGCAATGTTGCTGAAACTACTGCGCCTGGTTTGCCATTGTTATTCTGATAGGTCACAATTGTGGAAATCTGAGAACCAGCTATACCAATCATCTCTGTTGCATAAAGATTGCCCATGGTATACTGTTTCTTCACTCCACTATCAAAGGTGTATAACGTCCCGGTCTTATCAGTAAATAATGGAGTCTTCACACTAGAGTCAAGGAAGTATCCTGAAGGTTTGAGGCCTTGACTGAGAGCTGCAGAAACCTGTGAAGCGTAGGTATCAGCATCAGACTGACTTGCGAAGGTAACCATATTCTTCCCATCATAATCCCATACATACCAATTACCGTTAGCATCCTGCAAAGCAGTTCTCTGGTTCGGGTTTACCGGTGCTGATGTTCCAGGAGCTGCTGCAGTGGGGAATCCAAGAGCTGAGACAGCTAGTTTCTGTAATTCTGCATTGCTTAGAGTTGAACCTGCTGCTTTCTGCTGAGAAACATAAGCATCGATGAGCTGTTGTTGCTGAATTTTCATCGCAGTCTGGGCTTGCGTTTGATCCCATCGATAACCGTCAGGTAAACTCTGAACTGGCTGGCCATCTGCCCCAATCTGATATGCCGTTCCAGATATGCTAACTTCCCATTGCCTGCTTTGTTGATTCCATGTCACAGATTGGGATGGATTTGTCTGATACAAATACCCTGACTTACCAGCAAACGTTCCAGTACCCCTGGTAGGTATAGCGGAAAGCTGCCCATTGGAGTTGTAATTAGCAAACATGACGTTTCCACTTCCATCATCATACTTATAGGTCCCGTCAGCTTGCAAATTAAATGTATATGAAACACCATTCTGATCAACCACAACAGTATTTGGATTAGCTCCCTGCAAACTCAACCCAGATGTCGCTGAACGAGTAAGAGCTAAAGTAAGTCCAGAAGCGGCAGCTGTTGGTGCAACTAGTGAACTTGGGGCAGGAACAGCTGGGGCAGGAGCTGGAGCTACGGGCAGACTTGCCCCAGTTGGTGGAACTCCAGCTGACCCACCTAAACTGAGATCAGTACTTCGGAATGCCAGGTAATTAGCACTTTGCTGGGCTTGAGCCGAATCAGAAACTGGGTTGCCGTTTCCATCTAGATAGGGATTCGCTGTATTAGAGTTAGGATCTGGATTTAATCTAAGCCCCTGGTTGTTATACACTTCACCATCCAAGGTAGATTTCCAACCTCCGTCCGTCTGTAAGTATGTCCCAGTATACAAATTGTCCTTGGCTACGAAAGCAGGAGTCAAAGCAACTGAATTAGAAGGACCATTCGGTCCATTAAAGGCATCGTAATTCGAACTCCGATGAGCTTGACTTGAGTCACTTACAGGCTCTCGCTTGTCATTTAGATAAGGACTCGTCCCTCTCGTTGCCGGATCAATATTCAATCTTAATCCCTGGGCATTGTAAAATTCGTAATATTCTGGATTGCCCCAGTCTGTTGTATAAGCAGACTGCCAAACTCCTGGCTCTGACTCGAGATAGGTGCTGAATAGAGAGTATTTTCCCTGTGGTACCCAGGCATTGGTTACGTAAGGGGGAGTTTTAACTGTGTTTCCAGTAATGGTGAATTCCCCAACCCTAAACACCATCATCGTCAGCGCTATAACTACCAAGATAGTAGCTATCCCTGCCATAAATCGTGCTTTTTTGTTCATTTTCCGGTCGAATTCATCTGCGTTGGGGCAGCAGGACTTGACTTAAAAGCATCATCATACATATCATCAAAGATTTTACAGTAATCATTGGAGACCTGCCATCCTCTGTCAGACAATTGGGTGACGTCCCTGACAGCTTCACCGAGCATTGATAATATCTTTGCCCACGCGCATCCCATCCACGGCCAGTGGGCTTGCCCTTGCGAATTGCATTCAGGAGTGCATGATAATGCAACTACTGAACCCATTATAGACAAGGGATCTGATAAAGTATTTCGCACCATGCCTGCATATTCATTGAATACTGCCACTGGAGGAATTGCCCTGAATGCCTCTCCCCAGAAATACTTGCACTGCATATAGTCTTTCTGGTCCTCGCATACTGATAAAGGAACTGATTCCTCATCCTTGACGCTGATTAAGCATGTTCCATACAAACATTCAAGCTGGCGATATTTCTCAACATTGTATATTATGCCAGGAACGCACATGGTAACGGTGCTTAACACCACACTGTTCTTGACATCTAAATATTCATTGGCGTCCTTGCCGGTCCAGTCCTTAACAGTCTGGGCACCAGCCCATTTGTTAAGGTCAATCCCTCCACCACCTCCTAAGCGGGATGCCCAGTTCTTGGTTTTGCCTTTAGGATCTGCATAATTAGGGTCTGCAGGATTTATGTCTGAAGCGGCTTTGCAGTTTATCATGGCGCAAAAGGTATTCAATCCATTGAGCCCCTTATACTGCAGTGCTGCTCCCTGTCTGGTTGCATCTGAAGCCAGGCACATTGATTGCCTAGCGCTGGCCAATGCCGCTGTTGAAGGAGGGAATGCCCTTGAAGCCTCTTCCAATGTGCCGAACAATGCAGTGAAGTTTTTGAATATCACGATCAGATTATTGAGATGCCCCCATAAGTTACATGCAGTCTGGCTCCATTCGACAACAAGCTTTAGCCATTTGATGATCTCCCACACTGTTCCATCTACGGTATCTTTCACATCCTCAATCTTATCTTTCACGCCTGCCCCAATCTCTCCCAAAGGATTGTTATACAAACCCAATATGATGCTGACATTCTCGATCTCCAAAGTGCTGTCGATGAGGTCTCCCTCCTTAGACACAATTCCCAAGGGGCAGGTGATATCAATGGTATCGATAGTGGCCTCGGATTTTGTCAAGGTAAGCTTGATATATGGTTCAGTGCTTCCTCTGCCATCATTAACCAGTTCTGCGCTTTGTATGAATGCAATGGAATCATTGGTATTGCCCTGACAGGTACCCAATTGCATAGCCAATGTCTCAAGGTTAGTGCTCTTGGGGGCAAGGTAAATGTGGCACCAGCTGCGCATGTTTATGACTGGTATGAGTTCCCGATCGAACAATTCTGGATTGCATGCAACGCTATTATCCCAATGGTCAACTGTTGATGTATTTGAGAATCCCGTTACCTTGAATGGCACTTGATACGTTAAGCTGTTATTCACCGGATCCACAAACACAAAGCGCAAGGTTGTGTCAATGGCGCCCTGCACATCTATAGGTACTGTAGTCCAGCTGCAGCTCCAAATATTCCCGTTCTGGGTGCAGCTATCAGCCAAGACCGCATTAGCGCCAGTTATTATGCCAGACAGGTCTGCGAATGCGTCAGCAAGCAAGATATCTTCAATCACCACAAAATCTATCTGCAAAGAATCACCGGTAGTTATCAAACCCGCAAATAAGGAAGCAGTGAGGTTTAGTATCGTATGGCTTTTATATGCCGGGGGCGTGAGGTCAACGATAGCGGTCTTGATAAAAGGCGCTGCCGCATTCCCCATGTCATCTGCAACATTAACAGTGCTGATAGTATTGCTGCCTTCCACAGTCGCATCTACAGTATTGAAGACACAAGTCCAGGATGAGTTTCCTGATACCGAACAATTGTCAGCTTGTATAATGCCTGCTGCCGGATTAATCTTGCTGATATCCAGATATACCTGCTTTTGGAACAGGCCAACGCCTGTCTCAGACAGCTCGACAACCAGTTGATTGGTTGCTTTTAGATAGCTTTCATTGGCTCCTTCATATGGTGAGGTGATGCTGGTCACCACAGGTCCAGTTGTATCTTGCGTGATTGTCTGGCTAAAGCTCCGTGATGTATGATTTCCGACTGGATTAGAAGCATTCACCATAATATCTGCAGTAGTGGTTCCATTGACTTCAATGAAGGTATTCCATGTGCAGACATAACTGCTAGTGCCTGAGGCTGCACAATTTCCAGCTGTGCTGCCTGGCTGCTGATTTATATTCAGTTCATGCAGATCAGCGCTCACACTATTCGGATCAAGATTCCCCGATAAACCAACAGTAACAATAGTCGGAGTTGCAGCGCCGCTTACGTAAGTAAGTGGCAGATTATTAACTGAAATGGATAAGGAATCAATGCTGGGCATATTTAGTACAGTAGTATCCACAGTGAAGCCAACTACCTTGCTGGTTTGATGATCAAGATTATCATACACTTTCAAAGTTGCAGTCTCTGCCTGAGTTATCCTTCCAGTTGCTGAAGGCACTGCAGAAAGCAGCGGTACAGAAAATGATCCGGAATAGCTACAGTCATTGGGATTGCCGTTGATAGAGATATTGCTGCTGTAATTTCCAACCTTTATCTCAGCTGACTTGATGCCAGAGCATTTGCTGCCGCACGTCGCTCCGGTGCAGGCCATATCAGTAGCAGTAAAATCAAATGCTATATTGCCAGCATAAACAACACTGGGTGATGCAGTGAAGGATGAGACGCTCGGTGCAAGCGTATCGAAATAAATATCTGTCTTATCCGTTGCCACATTGAGGCCGCTTGCATCATACAGGCACACCTTTATCAGCTGGGGGTTGCTGAATGCAGCTGCCGAAGTAGAATAACTGCATGCGTAATCCGAGCCGTTTGCAATGCAGCTCGTAAACTGCGCTCCGCTTATCGTAGCTGAGCAGACTGATCCTCCTGAGCCGCTGTATCGAACCTTATCAGGAGTTACTGCAGCTCCATCTAATGAGGCTAAAACATCTATATGGATAGTATCGGTTGGCCCTTCAAGATAACCTTCAATGCCATCAGCTCCAGTCATGCTTGATATGGAAACTAAGCTTGCTTCTACGAGGAGAGGCAAGCCTACCAAAAGCAGTACTAACAATGGTATGATTGATTTATTGGTCTGCATGTTCTGGAGTTAAAGCATAACAATACTGTGCATAACTGTCTACATTGCCTATCTCAGATAAGTCTTCAATCCTTACCTCATCTGCAAAAGGAAGATTGGGGGACAATGCTTTGAAAACAATGACCTCTTTGCCAAATCCAGGATTGCTGGCAACAAAAGAGGTCCTTATGCTGTTCTCGCCTTCACAATGTAAGCCTCCATTCGGGAAGGGGTTGCTCTGATTGAATGCGATTGCAGGATAACTGACTGTTTCGCCTGCAATTACTTCTGTTCTTGCAGGGATGGTAAAATTCCCATAGTAATAAAGATCGATCCGCATATCATACTCGCCTGGCGCAAGAGAAATCTCTGCCATGCCACCAGAAAATTCTGCATAAGTGGAATATGGCTGCTCATTAGGCCCTATCTTTTTATTGAGATAGATTATAGCACGCTCGTTATCATCTAGATCCATCGGATTCCCGATCGAGGAGGGTATAGCTGTATAACCAGATGCGGTCTTTTCCATCAAAGCCTTTTTGACGGTGAATCTCTTTGTTACAACAGGATTCAAAGTAATGCTGCTGACAGCCTTTTGGTCATCAGTCGTCAAGATATAAGAACTGCCAACATATCCTTCCTTGATATAGCTAACAATGCCATTGAAGCATATAGGGAACTTGCTGACCAAAGAACCTACTTCATCAGTCTCACCGATGCTGCATGATTCACCAGCGCATGAATATATCACTGCAGCGTCGCTCACCGGTTCTTTAGTGAGGGAATCAGTTATTTTCACGGTAACTTCTCCTGAAACTTTTTTGCCACACACCAGAGATGAAGCAGAAGCATCCGCTACTTTGACAGGCACATAATTGCTCTTCATTGCCTGGTTGTCACGCACATTTGCTTCCAATGCAAAAGTAAATGAATATCCTTTGCTCCCAAATGCGATCGCATCAGGATCAGTAAGTGTGATGAGGACCGGATAACTTAGGTCATAGAGGAAATTGTAGCGTTGGATGCCAAAAAGCTGAATGATCTGTGTGGATATGGAATCAGGGACGCAGTCGTCTCCCTTGCAGTTAAGGTCAAAATAAGGCTGCCATCCAAGATAATCAAATGAGACTGCAAGATTCGCAAATGTGGCATTGCCCGGCAGCACCATTCCACCATTATAGAATCCAGTCCTGAATGGATCTCCAGGGAAATAGAATTCCTCAAAATTAGCAGTACCATACACTTTCAGCAATGAAATATAGCTGGACAGTAATCCTGATATCTGTGACTGCACCTTGCTCTTGCTCCAATGGGGATAATTGCCGAAATTGAAGGTGGTTTCTGCCATAGGAGGCAGCTTATCTTCCTGGGGAGCAGATAAAGCTACAATCATATCAAGAGCATACACCTCAAGATAATGATAGGCTGCCTCAAGATTGGTGAGCAGGACAGCGAGCTCATACATATCCTTAAGATTGACATCAACTTCGCTGGCAAATTGAGTTATTTCTCTGGTAGATATCTTCTTGGCAGAAATAGGATAGGTTAAGCCAAAACTAATGGAGTTGTCTAATATCAACACACTAGCCTGGGGCTGCCCATCTTCTGTTACACTAAATCCCTGTCTGCCGAGCTCCCTGAAATCGTTGATACAGTCAGTAAGATGCTGGTTTACATAATCTTCCAGCTGCCCTTCTATGCTGGGCATTCCGGCATTCTTATAGAGATGCAGTTTTGCTTCAGGCACCACACTGAACTCGCAGCCGCCAGAACACTGATTATCTGATTTGAGATACCACCATAATGGAACCATCCAATTATTTGCCATGGCGATTGCGTTTCCCTGGGTTACCTCAGAGGATGTAATGAAGCCATACTGGCCCGGATTGATGAATCCTCCTCTCTCTCCCAATGTCTCAAGCCCTTGTATTGCAGTCTGTTCCAGACATCCTTCCACAAATGTCTTGACTGGATCAAATTCGAGAGGAACTTGCTCAGACACAGGCAGCTGGTTTCTGATGATATCAGTCCGCGCGAACAAGAAGATGGCTACCACTAGAAGGATGGCAAGTCCGATTATGATGTAGGCAGTTACTTGTCCCTTCTTCATAATTCCAAATCCTCCAGTCCTTTCTGTATCAGCTTAAGATCGTACATTTTCTGCTCCATCAATTCCCGCGCAAGCATAGATTTCTTCTTGCCGAGCTTTTTTGCAACCTTAGAAAGTAGTTTGTCTATCTCGCTGCTGACTGTGATCCTGATCTGTTGGCTCATGGTAAAAAAAGAGGAAGAATTCCCTAACGGAATTCCTCCCCACATAGCTAGGGATGTTATACCCTTCTGTATACTAGTATATAAAGTTTTTGGTGTTTTTAATACCTAATTTATACTTTATTTATACATTCTATAGCATATTTATACTTTATTTAGACTTAATTTATACATTATTATGTATAAATATAGACAATAACATCAACACAAAGATTTATATAACCTTCTCGCCAAGGTAACTTAAAAAGGGGTGAAATGTGGCAAATCAAGCTATTGTCCAGTGGCTGAGGCAATACCTAGGGCAGGGATATGACCTAAACGCCCTTAGATCAACACTTCTTCAGCACGGATACAAGCAAAATGATATTGAAGCTGCCATTGCTGTTGTATATGGCAAAGTTTCTACCCCCATACTCTCTAAAAAATCAATTGCCATAACTGTAGCAATTATTGCAACAATAGTGCTTATTGCGCTGTTCTTTTTCCTGCCAAAGCCCAGCATCAGCAGCTCTGTCCAGTTAAGCTCTCCCACCGTTGGCGCAGGAGATTTGCTTGATTTCTCAGTCACTATACAAGGAAAAAGGACCGCTGATGTGGTTATAAGCCATACGATTGAGGGGATTAACGCCCAGAAGCAGGAAATTATCTCTCCAGAAGACCCTAATTTCTATTATGCGTCTCTTAAGATACCCGAATCCACATCTCCTGGAGAGTATATATTACGGACAACGATATTATATCAAGGTAAGACAGTGATACAAAACTCTTTGTTTACAGTAGAGATTCGTACTATCCCGCCTTCATGCTCAGACAGAATCCAAAACCAGGGTGAAACAGGAATTGATTGTGGTGGTCCCTGTTCTCAATGCGCATCCTGTACTGATGGCATACAGAACCAGGGAGAATCGGGTATAGATTGCGGAGGGCCATGCACTTCCTGCTCTTCAGAGTGTGATGACAGCAACAGCTGCACCTCAGATGCTCAAGTAGATGGTCAATGTATTTTTACGCCATTATCCCCATGTTGTGGAGATGGAAGATGTGAATCAGGAGAGGTATGCGCTGCTGACTGCGGCGCAAGTGGTACTGTATGGGAAAAATTAGACATAATAAAGGAAACTGCGAAAACTGATCCTGCAGGCGCTTCTGCAGGCTGCGTATCCTTTGCCAATAATCTTCACAAAGACAAATGTTATGATGAGATTGCTCGGGTATCCATCCAAAGCATGTACTGTGAAAAGATTCTTGACGACAGGACAAAAGAAGAATGCTTCATAGCAGTGGCTAAAGATGCAGTTGACAAGTCTATCTGCGCCAAGATTGTTGAAGAGACAAGAAGGGATCGTTGCTACATGTATTTCGCAACAGCCGGCATTGATTATTCTGTATGCGAACTAGTGAGTGATTACTATCTGAAGCAGCTGTGCTTCTCTATGGAATCAATGCAGGAAGCGCCTTAAGGGCAGCATTGAAGCCTGATGGCAACAAAGATTGCAGCCTTAAGGTAAGAAACTAGGTTCTATGTAAGCTCTGTATCGATTAGATAACAGGTCAATATCTATGCTTGCGATATCCTCTGTTGTCTGCGGATCCTCCATCCTAAGAATATAAAATCTCACTTTGCCAGTTGTCTGAGCAATCTGCCAAGCTCCATTAGCAGAATCAAGGACAGCCCCGCCTAATAATGCCGGGTTGTAGTTAACTGCAGGTATGCTCCCCTGCGCAGGTATGGTTATCCCACTCGTATCATAGTAGATGAGTGTAGTATTATATCTTCCAGGGACCAGGCTCAGTGTTGGTTGGATTCCTTGTTCCAAGGTTAGTATATTTAAGGGAACATTCTGCTCATACACATCTTCCTTCAATTTGACCAAGCTGAATGTCACTTTATCTGAACTGCCTAATGGTTTGGCTTCAGTCCTGAATTTATTATAGTCAGTGGCAGATGCCACTTGAGCATCACTAAGGAACTGGATGTTGTCCTTTTCTATATTGATGTAATCAAGAACTGTTGATAATGCAGCATCATTGACGCCAAAGCTTCCCTGGAATCTGCTGCTTATATAATAAGATGGATTATTTATCATGACCCATGCTGCTCTGGCTGCTGTTTCCAGATCAAGAGATGCAGAAACTATGTCTGCTCTTTCATCCGAGCTATTGATCAAGACTTCTGCGTTTTTCAACAACTGCAGATTAATATTGATTTCTTGATTGAGCACTGCAGCTTCCTGGTTGCTGAGCTGGTTCGCAGTTGGAACAGCACTTTCAAGTGCAGAAATGGAATTATTGAGGGCGATTAATGTTCCCTTAACAGATGCGAATTGGGAAACCCCTGACTGGGGCATCAGGTCTCTTTTTACCCTGAGCATATTGCTGACAGGTATGTACAATGCTTCAACTTCAATATCTTGTAAAGGATCCAGGTAAAAATCATAATTTCCTGATGTGCCTGGCTGTATGCTTACGTGCGGAACTGATTTAGCAACATATCCTGGCTTGGACAGCAGCAGATAACCGTCTCCGACGCAAACCGGGAATTTCCCGATGTATCTGCCAGATGCATCAGTATTATCGATAGTGCACTCCCGGTAATTGCCGCATCCAAAGTTTATGGATGCGCCTGATAAAGGCAGCCTTGAGTTTGAGTCAAAAGCTCTTATCGTTATGTCTCCGCTTAAACGCTGTTCATATTCACAAAATAATGTCTGAGTTGGTTGAGGCGATACCATTTGGCTTGTTTGGGTTATGCAGGCATTGCCGCATGCAAGCATACTTGGATACACCTGGTTGTTGAGCGGGCATATCCACTGCTGCCCTGATTGGGTGCAGGCTGTTGCAGCTGTAGTGGTAGACGGATAGCTGACTGTGATGCCACTATAGTCAGCAGGCCCCACAGTCCCATTCCCCCTATTCCATAGATACAGGTCTTTATTGTCCCTGATATTTGACTCAAGGGCAAACATGAAGGTATATCCTTGCTGGTCAAGGGATTTTTCATCCTTGATGACGATTGCCACTGGATACGATACGTCATAGTAGAACTCATAATAGTTTGAATTTATGGTATCAAACAATCCAAGATCATCCTTAGTTGTTACAGTGCTTGGTTTTAGGATATTGCCTGATTTAGGGCTGATATCAAAGTATAATGACCATGCAGGATTGTATATGAAATCAACTTCAAGGTCAATAGGCTCAGGGAATATATCGAGATACAGGGCATCATAGATGCCTCGCTGGAGTGCGCTTCCTGCTTGTATCTGCCTTGCATTTCTGGTATTCTTCACATCAATAAGCGGTGTATGGGTCGCAAGTATATCATTCTGAAGCAGGTTCTTGACATCATCCACATTCCAGGTAACAATATCGTCTCTTTCATCAACCCATGCTATAGGCGGCAATTTGCTCGAATCCCTGCCAGAATACACCCCAATCAGATGGTTTAGTATATCCTCCATAAACCGTTGGTTGATCTCATGGTCTGTAATGAGGTTTGCCAGGAGATAGATATCATAAAAATCAAGGTCAAGCTGTATGGTGAAATCTTCCAGCCTTGTCTGGTCTCCAGCTGAGGATATGTCTATAGGATAATTGACCAATATGGTTATATCATCATTGTTTATGCTTGTTTGTGTGGAAACTGTGCCTTGAGTTATGGTGAATTGGCTAAAGGAATCAAAATCATTGAGACAGCTTGACAATTCCCTGGTGATATACCGGTTGACTTCTCCCTCAATGTACTCTATGCTTGGCGCTAAAGACTCTACATTGCAGTTCGTGCATGCATTTGGTGATGACAGATACCACCAATAAGCAATGGGAGCAGTTCCCTGGGTTGACAATGAAACAATATCCGATTCGGTTGGGTTCTGGGGGTTAACATTGAAATTCTTCCCAGTGATAGCATAATCATTGAAGTCTATATAGCCTCCATGCTCGCCTATCTTCTTGAAGGCCTTGATGCTCACTTGCTGGATGCAATCCTGCACATAGCTATTTACTGGAGCTGCCCAGGTTGGAACAGCTGAACCTGTTTGTTGGTTGCTCAAGGTAACAAAGATAACTGTTCCTGTTATTACCAACAAAACTATGCCGATGATTATATAGATGGATACTTGTGCCTTTTTCATAGTGCCTCAACAACCCTATTCATGTAAATTTTCACCCATACGAGAAAGATAATATAAAAAATAATTCTTGAGGTTGTGAAAAATATCTGGGAGGGGATCCAATGCGAGCTTACATAGGCTAGGATGAACGAAATTAAAACAAATGTGAGGAAAGTTGCAGCAAACGCCTGTCCGAATGTGAAGAACTTCAGGACGCCAAATCTAAATGCCTGTTGTATGCTGCGCCAGACATGCAAATTCCTGAAGTAAACTGGATAGAGGATGAAGCTGAAATAAAAATAAAGGAATATCTCAGTTATGACTATTTTGGTTATGGTTTCCAGGCTGAATCTCAATCCGTAGGTGCTGATCAGCATAATGCCTAGCCACAGTGCATTCCAAAGGAACGTAATGCCGATGAGGCGAAGCAGCTGGACCTTATTAAGTAATTTCTTTCCCAGTATTTTTGACCAGGTGATTGATTTAATGACAGCTCCAACAAAAGAGAGAAGTGCTGCTCCGACTAATATCGAAAAAATATATCCTAGCACAAAAGTATTGAACGCAGGAACAACAGTTCCTATATCATC
>DATDXC010000062.1:0-6630 GCA_035289425.1 Candidatus Nanoarchaeia archaeon | reverse complement strand
ATATCTCCTGACTGAATTGCAGAAATGCGGCCCGCATATTGTCATTGTTACTGATGGAAAAAGAGGGTTATATGCATTGCACGAAAATATCATGTATTCCTTGACCAAAACTCCAAACGTAAAGATAGTTCACACTGCCGGCGCTGGTGATGCATTTACCTCCGGCTTCCTGGCTGGATTAATAAAACAGTATTCCTTTGACGAGGCTTTGCGCCTAGGCCAGGTCAATGCTTCCTCAGTCATCCAGTATGTTGGAGCCAAGAACGGGCAATTGACGGAAAGAGAAGCAACAGCGATGATTAAAAAATATAACCTCAAAATAACTACTAAGAGGCTTTAGAAATGTTTGCAGATACAAAAAAAATCTTGTTGAAAGCGCAGAAAGGCAAATATGCTGTTGCGCACTTTAATGTCAACAATATGGAGATAGTGCAAGGTGTGGTAGCTGCTGCTCAAAAACTAAAGGCGCCTATCATTCTGGCTACTTCTGAAGGTGCATTGAAATATGCGAGCATGAATTATCTGTATTGCTTAGCTAAAAATGCAGCTGAAGAAGCTACAATTCCCATCGCCCTGCATCTCGATCACGGCAAGGACCTAAAGTTGATCAAACAAGCCATCCAGAAAGGATATTCGTCGGTGATGATCGATGCTTCCCATGAAGATTTTGAAAAAAATGTCCGCCTTACCAAGCAAGTGGTTGCTCTTGCACACCGGAACGGCATTTCCGTGGAAGCTGAGCTAGGCACTATCGGCGGGACTGAGGATTTAGTCTCTGCGAAAAATATTGTTTTCACCAATCCTGAAAAAGCTCAGGAATTTGTCCAGCGGACTGGCTGCGATTTCTTGGCAGTTGCCATTGGAACTTCCCATGGCGCGTACAAATTTGCTGGCAATGCTTCGCTGCGGCAGGATATTCTTCGACAGATAAAAAAGAACGTAAAAATTCCATTAGTATTGCATGGCGCTTCCGGCGTTCCGCAAAGCTTGGTAAAGGTCGCGGAAAAATACGGCGCAGATTTATCCGGCGTGAAAGGCGTTCCTGATCCCCAGATACGAATGGCTGTAAAGAACGGCATCACCAAAATTAATACAGATACTGATTTGCGGATTGCCTTTGATGCAGCGGTGCGCAGGACTATTGCGGAAAAACCTCGTGACTTCGATCCCCGTCAGATTCTTTCTCCGGCTCGTGATTTGATACAGGCTGTAGCTGAACAGCGGATAAAGCTGTTTGGTTCAGCAGGGAAAGGTTAATGATGCACTATAGCGCTCAGGAGTTGCGGCAGATAGAGGAACAGGTAAGAAGAGTGAAGGCTGGTTTTTTGGCTGGTAAACGGCACGTGCAGTGGATCATTCATGATCGGCCTAGCCTCGCCCTACCGGAGAAAATACCTCTCTTTGGAAAAGCTGAACGCAAGAGGCTTCTTGAGAAAAGGCATGAATATATCTGCCGTCTTATTGGGGAGGGAGAATTACTGCGTTATGATAAGCATGTTTGCGTGGCACGCAGCAGTATTGCTCTTGATTTTCTCATCGAATGGGAAGTTGAGGCTCCGCGGATAGATTCTTTATCTGGAGAGGTCTATCTTCAGGATGTGAAGTTGCAGTATCAAGGCTATCATGATGCCGGTACGCTTCCTCCTGCAGCAACTCAGCCCAAGCCACATGAAATAGTGTTTTCCAATAGGCTGGTTGATGACTGGCAATTCCTTCGCGCTTTGGTTTCAGAAAGGCAGAGGTAGGAAAGATTAAAAAACATAGTACCTTTCTTAACATATAAAGAGGTGCAATAATGCCTGCAAAAAAAGTATACATCGCTTCAGATCATGGCGGTTTTTTGATTAAAAAGAAACTTGTTTCTTTCCTCAAACAGAAAGGCTGGGCGGTAGAAGATCTCGGGCCATTTACCTTGCAGCCAGACGATGATTATCCAGATTACGCCATTCCCATGGCTAAAAAAGTTGCTGGAGATAAGAACAGTCTGGGCATTGTAGCCTGCAGGAACGGCCAAGGAGTGTGCATCGCCAGCAATAAAGTGAAAGGAATACGGGCTGTTACTGGATTTTCACGCCAACAGGCTGAAACTACCCGAAAAGATGATAATGCTAACATTCTCTGCCTTCCGGCCGATTATTTGAGCGAGCCTGAGATCAAAAACATCGTCTCAGCCTGGTTAGGGACTGACTTCTCCAATGCTGCCAGGCATAAAAGAAGATTACGGAAAGTCAGCGCATTAGAGAAATGAAACAAAAAATTTTGCCATCGGTAATGGCTAAGAATCAGCAGGAACTGGATGAGATGCTTGAGAGATTGGCTGGTGTTGCTAAAGAGCTGCATCTTGACATCGCTGACGGAAAATTTGTTCCTAATACTTCATTATGGTTTACCTTGAGAATTTCTTCTAAATTTACATACAATGTCCATCTGATGATCAGCAATCCTTTGCCGTGGATTGAGAAATATGGGAAGGATGTTGAGACTATCATTGTTCACCCTGAAGCAGGTCAAGATGTTGACAAAGTCATACAAAGAATAAAACAACTAAAAAAGAAAGCAGGGTTAGCATTGAAGCCTGAAACGACGGCAGCTTCAATAAAGAAATACCTGCCCAATCTTGATTATGTTTTGATCTTGACGGTCCATCCAGGCTTTTACGGCGCCAAATATTTGAGGTATCCATTGAAGAAAATTCCTGCAATCAAAAAAGTGAATCCGGCGATAAAAATCATTGTGGACGGCGGCATGAATCCGGAAACAGTGAAGGATGCTGTTGGTGCCGGTGCGGATTATGTTGTGTCTGGTTCATTTATTACCAAAGCCGAGAAGCCCAAGGAGAGGATGAGAGAGATGGAGAAGGGGTTTGGTGGGTGATTGGGCATAATCGCAGTTTCCCATTAATATTTCAGATTGTCGCCGTCGTTTTCGTTTCGTTAAAGTTCGGGGCGGTTTATTTTTTAAACCACTTTTTCGCCTTGGGTCTGCGATGCGGACAACCTGGCCAACAACAGGGTTTGCGTTCGCCCTCTTTTAGCTCCGAGCACATCCGCCTTATATGTTCAGCTCTTGTTTCCATCTTCTTAACGATGGTAACCCAACAGATCCATTCATTGCGCTGAATTGATGTAAGGCTATTCCATTTAGCAAGTACATCCGGCTCGAAAGCCAAGGCTTTTTGTAAGTCTTTCGGAACTTCGTGCACTACGCCAGCGGTAATTTTCTTGCTCATATTTTTTAGTATTTTTATAAAAATTGATATAACTTCTTTATAATTCCTTTGACTTTGTGATTATATAACAAAAACAATTCGTTTGATGGTCATTTACCATGCCTACTGCCTGCATGAAAGCATAGCATATAGTTGAGCCAACAAATTTAAATCCTCTTTTAAGCAAATCTTTGCTCATGGCATCTGATTCTCGCGTTGTTGCAGGAATTTCCTTTAAAGATTTTATTTTATTGTTGATGGTCTTATTATTAACAAATCGCCAAATATATGAATTGAATGAACCAAATTCCTTCTGAATTTCTAAAAACTTTTTTGCATTCTGTATTGTTGATGTAAGTTTCAAGCGATTACGAATGATACCAGGATTATCTAAAAGTCGCTTCACATCTTTATCCCCATAAAGAGCAATTTTGGAAGGATTAAAATCACTAAAAGCTTTGCGATAATTTTCACGCTTGTTAAGGACTGTTTGCCAAGTAAGTCCAGCTTGTGCGCCCTCCAAAATGAGAAATTCGAATAATTTATAATCATCATGTATAGGCACACCCCATTCTCGATCGTGGTACTCAATCATAAGTGAGTTATTACCGGGCCAATCGCATCTATTTTTAGATTGTTCTCCCGCTTTTCTCATGTTTTTAGTAGATAATTAATCACTTATAAAATTTTCTAATAAGGTTTAGGTGACTGTTATTTCAGGGGCTTTCCACACACATTTAGTTAAGGGGCTATGGCTAAGAATCACTTAGAAGTAAATACAAACAAAATGTTTTTAAATCATTCATTATTTTTATCTGTTTATGAGTGAAACACAATTAGCAATAGCACAATATGATTTAAAGGAGCAAACTTTACGATTACATAGAGAATATCAAAGAAGATTTTCTGATTCTGAAAATGAACGACCCTGGAGACCTATGTTTACAGATTTGTTAGAAAAATATATGGCTGAGCATGGCTGGTATTGTAGTGCTAGAAGTTCTAGTGGTAATGGAATGAATATGTCAAGAGTTGAAGATGAGGTTACTGTATTTAGAAATCAGTATGTTCCATTAAGACCTGAAAGAGATGGATATACAATAGAACTTGAAAGAATTGTTGGAAGCTTGGCTGAAGATGAAGAAAGAGCTCCTGCAGAAATTATGGAAAGAATTTTTGCCCCATTACAAAGAGCTGAAGCAGCTTACAAACAAGCTTATGATGCCTATGATGAAGAAAAACCAGGCGAGGTAGAGAGTCTTGATTTAACAACAAGGAAAGGATATGATCGTTATGGTGAGTGGGTTAAAGGGATGGTTAAAAGAAAAGCGGATCATGCTAATAAAGCTTGGCGAGAAGCTTATGATCAGAAGCCAGAAGACTATCAACATAATGATGGGAGTCAAGTTGGAGAATTTCTTTCGAAAGCAGAAAGAGGAATCGGCGGTCCATTTCAGGTAAGTGGTGGAGAGATAAGAGCCAAAGCCCCTAAATAGATTTATACATTCAGATTTTTATTATCAGGGAAAGCCCCATTATTTTAAAACTCAAATTCTATTGAATTTAACTACCTATAACTCAGTCTCTCAATATTTTGGAATTATGCAATAAAAATATCAATTACCACATAGATAACCTGTTACCACTTTTCCTAGGAACATGACCCACTCCCCACTGGTCAAGTCCGGGCAGGAAATATAAAGGAGTTCTTTGCCATAGCTACAATGAAAAGGATAGATGCCAAGTACAGCCAACTGCTAAACAGCATCGGCAATCTCTTGGAAGAGGGCAGAAAAAAGGCGTATCAGGCCGTAAACTCTATTTTGGTTAGGACTCACTGGGACATTGGGAGAGAAATAATTGAGTATGAACAAGAAGGTAAAGAAAAGGCCGAATACGGGAGCAGACTCTTAGACATCATCTCTAAAGACCTTAGGTTACGGCATGGCAAGGGATTCGGCAGAAGAAATATACTTGATATGAGGCGGTTTTATCTTGCTTATCCAAATTGGCAGACAGTGTCTGCCGAATTGAGCTGGAGCCATTATGTTGAGCTTTTAAGCATAGAAGAGCACTTGGAAAAATCTTTTTATGAGAAACAGTGTATTCTTGAGAAATGGTCAGTACGGGAGCTAGAGAGGCAGATTAACTCAGCACTTTTCTATAGAATCGCCCTCAGCAAAGATAAACGTGGTGTTTTAGAACTCTCTAGGAAGGGGCAGGTCATAGAAAAAAAGCAAGATATTGTAAAAGATCCATATATCCTTGAATTTTTAAAAATATCAGAAAACTCAAAATTTAAGGAGAGAGATTTAGAGCAGAAGCTAATTGATAATTTGCAATTGTTTCTGTTGGAATTAGGAAAAGGCTTTACTTTCGTGGCAAGGCAATATAGGATAACCCTGGGAAATAATCACTTTTATGTTGATTTAGTATTCTATCATCGGATTTTGAGGTGTTTTGTGCTTATAGATATTAAGCTAGGTAAAGCCACGCACAAAGATGTTGGACAAATGAATTTGTACCTCAATTATTTTAAAAAAGAGGAAAACAAAGAACATGATCATGAACCAATAGGCATAATCCTTTCGGCCACTAAAAATGATATTGATATAGAATTTGCCTTAGGAGGCATTGTTAATAATTTATTTGTCTCAAAATACAAGTTATATCTTCCTGACAAGCAAGAATTACAACATAAGCTTAAAATGATCCTAGAGCAAAGAAAATTATGAAAATAACCGACCTTGCCCCGGAAAACAGGCCCAGGGAACGCCTGCAGAAAGAAGGAGCGCAGGCTCTTTCCCCAGCAGAACTTTTAGCAGTAATTCTCAAATCAGGCACCAGAAAAGAAAACATCTTGGAAATCTCAAATCGCCTCATTTCAAAATATGGCCTGCAAAATCTCTCTCATTGCTCCCTGCAGCAATTGCAGCAGCAGTATGGCATCGGGCCGGCCAGAGCATCACAGATCATGGCCTTGTTTGAGTTGTATAAGCGTGTAAGCTGCAAAGAGAACTTGAAGAAAATAAGCTGCGCCAAAGACCTAGCTGAGCTATACCTTCCTAAACTTCAATCTTTGCAAAAGGAACATTTCTTCACAGTTTATTTGGATGCCAAAAACAATATCATTGCTGAAGAAACTATTTCCGTAGGAATTCTCAACTCTTCTGTAGTCCATCCCCGGGAAGTGTTTCATGGCGCCATCAAACATTTAGCGCATTCCATCATAGTCCTCCACAATCATCCCTCTGGTGATCCTGAACCTTCACCGGAAGATGTGCAGGTAACGAAAGTTCTAGAGAAAACAGGAAAAATGGTGGGAATACCTTTGCTTGATCACATTATTCTCGGAAAAAATACCTGGTGGAGCTGGGCGGAATCAAGCAAAGCTTTTTAAAAGAGCCTTCTTTTAGTCCTTT
>DATDXC010000061.1:0-3228 GCA_035289425.1 Candidatus Nanoarchaeia archaeon | reverse complement strand
TTCTTTGGAGATGTTAATGGAGATATTTGAAGCAGAATTGTTTAACTTAACATTTTTAGTCCATTTTACTGGTTTGCCTAAGACTGCAATGCCTTGCTTCACTTCTTCTGATTTGTTTACATCAGCAGAAGGCTTGAAGTTGATCTCAATGGTGTTAGAGACTGCCAATGCTATGGAATCATTGGCAGTGAAGAAGATAAAGGTACTGCCAGTATAGCCTGTATCTGGCAGTACTGTTGCTATGCCATTTGCTATGGTAATTGAAATATTATCTGCTGCTGAAGCTTTGAATGTTAAGGAATCATTGTCTGGGTCTGAAGCATAGTTGCTTAAGTTGATGGTGAATAATTCTCCTGGTGTTTTTCTTTGTGAAGGGATACTCTGCCAAGTTGGAGCTTTGTTGGGTACGGTTTCTAGAGTAGTATAGACAATGGAATCCAGGGAAAGAGGTCCATCAGTCTCTATACGCAACAGATAGGTACTCTGACCTGCACCTAGAGGAACACAGGTATCAACACAAACATCGGAAAAGTCAACCATGTCAGGCATGAACACTGCAGAAAGGTTGGCTTCGGCGCTGCTCGATATGTCTGCAGAAGGATCATCTACACTGACTTCATAATCAGCATTCCATACCTTTGCCTTGACTATATTATTATAGGTGGCCCCATAAAAACCATAGTTAAGGATGAACTCATCATTCCAATTATCAGAGCTTGAAGAAAGGCTATTCAAAGCGCAGCAGGCAGCATCTCCATAACAAGCAGCAGTAGTGATATTAGTTTCCAAACTTAGAACAGACCACACTGTACATAGGTTGCTTCCGAGAATATCTGAATCAACTGCAAAATCAATAAGCCCTGAAGTGGACTCTATACCATTGTTATCAGAGTCATATACTGAATCAGAGGCATAGGACAGGGATATATGGTCTGCTACTGGCTGCACATCCATATCTCTTGCTTGAATTGTTTGCACTGAAGAGCTATCGAATAGATTATATTCGACCCCACCAATATCTATGTAAACTTTGGCAGTTGTGGATGGATAAATGCTTCCGGAAACCTTGATTGACTGCAATAAATCAGGATGCTCCACAAACCACACATATTCTGAGGAACCGTTAAAGGACCTTCCTATCTCATCAGAATACGTTATCTCTTTAGTATAGGTTGCGTATCCTATTGTGGTTGGTTTAAAGATGAAGAATGATGCTGCAACCACCAAGAGTATCAATACAGCCACTGCAGGTATCTTTGATGGACGATATTCTGATACAACCGCATCACAAACTTGTATCCATTCCTCCCTTGTCTTGCCATCAATCTTCTCCCCCCGCAACTTAAGATACCCTGATTCAGGAATTTCCTTCCTTAGGTAGGATCTTTCAATGAGGGCTAACTCTCTTTTGAAAAGCTTCTTTATCTCGAGGTAATCTTTGCAGTTATTTCCCATTTTTCAAGTAGTGTAACTTACAGTTACCAATCGCCCTCACATCAATATCGCCAGCTCCTTCGAGCTTCATCAGTGCCATTGCAGCAGTAATGCGAGAAACATGGGTCAAATCAGCCAATTCTTGGATGGTTAAGCCACGGGTATCTACCTTGAGAATGCTTTTTATCTTAACGATTACTTCGTCGACCTTAGTCAATTTGTATACACTAGTATTAGTTATTAATATTAGTTATTTATAATAACTGTTTGAATATTTTTTAATATTATCTTTAATGCTTATTACTGGTATATAAATATTTCGCTACTTGACTATCAGCTTGATTACGTCCAACAACCTATTGCTGTAGCCCCACTCGTTGTCGTACCACCCAACGACAATTGCATTATTCCCAACGCATGTAGTAAGTTTTGAGTCAAAGACACATGAATGCGGATTTCCCACAACATCAGAAGAGACCAAAGCTTCGTCTGCATATTCCAAGATATGCTTATATTTAGACGCTGACATCTTCTTGAAGAGGTCATTTACTTCTTCGGTTATGCAGATGTTCTGCTTGGCAGGCAGTTCAGCAACGAAATGACATAGTGAGCCATTGGGGGTTGGAACCCTGATTGCTGAACCTATGATCTTGCCTTTTAGGGAAGGGATTACTTCGCCAATAGCCTTTGCTGCTCCGGTTGATGTGGGCACAATGTTCAATGCAGCAGCTCTTGCTCTCCTTAGATCCTTATGAGGGCCGTCGTGCAGCAACTGGTCTGCGGTGTATGAATGGACTGTGGTCATGACACCATCTATGATACCATACTTATCATTAAGAATTTTGGCCATAGGAGCAAAGCAATTTGTGGTGCAGGATGCATTGGATACTATGCCCTCTCCATCATAAGATTCTTGGTTTACTCCCATGACAATCTGCTTAATAGGCTTGTCTCCTTTGGGAGGCGCTGACAACACCACCTTTGCTGCTCCAGCTTTCAGATGCCTGCTGCAATCCTCAAAAGTCCTGAATCTGCCTGTGCATTCAGCAACCACATCCGCATTTTTCCATCTCAACTTAGAGGGGTCTCTTTCGGAAGTAATCTTGATTGGTTTTCCATTGACGATGAGCAAATCCCCTTTGCTTTCAACTTTTCCCGGAAACTTTCCATGCACTGAATCCCATTTCAATAGATGAGCAAGAGTCTGAGAATCCGCAAGGTCATTTATGCATGTAAACTTGATTCTTCTGTCGTTGATTCCAGCCTTTAGAAGAAGCCTGCCAATCCTGCCAAAGCCATTTATGGCAACATTTACCACTCTATCCCCGATAAGCCCTATGAAAAACTGATTTAAAAATGTTTCTATTAGTGCATGCTGTTAGTCTAATTCATTAGAGATTAGTATACGCATGACTTACTTTTACTAAGTGATACATATGACCCACTCCCCAGTCTAAAGGTATATGGAACGCGAAAATCAAAATCAGACACCAAAGCCAAGCGCAGGTATCACGGCTATAAGGCTGGCGGGAAGTATAGGACCAGTAAAAAGACCCTACAAAAATAGACTACTGAGATTTCACTGCAAGTCGTTGGCAGTTTTTGAATTCATAAAAACAAAGATTTATTAAAGTTAAGTAATAGAGAATGAGGTCATGCCAAAATGTCCTATGTGCAAGGGTAGGGGAAAGATTGAATTATCCCACTGTGAACAAGACGGGGAAGAGTTTCTTGAAGTGTATGATGGCGAAAAAGAATGCTCTCAGTGCAAAGGCGCAGGGTATATAGATTAAT
>DATDXC010000060.1:0-6156 GCA_035289425.1 Candidatus Nanoarchaeia archaeon | reverse complement strand
TTCTTTGGAGATGTTAATGGAGATATTTGAAGCAGAATTGTTTAACTTAACATTTTTAGTCCATTTTACTGGTTTGCCTAAGACTGCAATGCCTTGCTTCACTTCTTCTGATTTGTTTACATCAGCAGAAGGCTTGAAGTTTAGCTCTACAGTGTTAGAAACTGCCAATGCTATGGAGTCATTGGCAGTGAAGAAGATAAAGGTACTGCCAGTATAGCCTTTATCTGGCAGTACTGTTGCTATACCATTTGCTATGGTAATAGAAATATTATCTGCTGCTGAAGCTTTAAAGGTCAATGAATCATTGTCTGGGTCTGAAGCATAGTTGCTTAAGTTGATGGTGAATAATTCTCCTGGTGTTCTTCTTTGTGAGGGTATGCTTATCCATGTAGGAGCTTTGTTGGGTACGGTTTCTAGAGTGGTATAAGTTAGGGTATCAAGAGTTAAAGTACCATTTGTTTCGATTACTAGCTTGTAACTATTCCTGTCCCAGCCAGGAATGCTGCATGTTTCCACACATGCTTCAGAGAAGCTTACTCCATCCAGCGTAAACTGAGCTGAGATGTTGGCAACAGGGGAGGAAACAATATTGGAATATGGATTCTCCAAGTTGGTACTGTAGTCAACTGAATGAATCTGGGCAGACACTATATTGTTGTGTGTTGCTCCATAGCTACCATAATTGAGATACAATGGCGCATCCCAAGATTCATCAGATGGAGCAATACCGTTATAGAGGCAGCAATTCTCTGCTCCATAACACAGTTTGGTCTCTATACCGCCCCCTATGCTTCTTATTCCCCACACTGTGCACATGTTGGTACCTAAAGGTGTGCTTCCTGATATGTCTACATCAATGATGCCAGACTCTGATTCAACCCCATCATTATTGGAATCATATGCATCTTCAAGACCATAATCCAGATTTATGGCGCCATTTTCTGGCGTGGTTTCGGGCATAACAACTAATTCTAACATAGAGCTGTCAAAGAGTGTATAAAGTTCTTCATTCACTTCGATGTATACCAATGCAGCTGCACCTGGAGCTAAACTTCCGCTCAAGCCGATGGAATTAAGAGGTGAAGGATGCTGTATAAGCCAAACATATTCAGAATCCTGAGATCGAGTAATATCTATCTTATCTGAATAATTGATTGTTTGCGTAATCGTTGCATATCCGCTGAAAGATGGTTTTAAGATTAACAGGGAGCCAATCAAAATTATCAAAAGCAGCGTAAGGACAACTGGTTTGATGGGAATTCTTGAGCTTGCAGGTATCCTCTTTTCGCAGATAGACAACCATTCTTCCCTTGTTTTTCCATGAATCTTCTCGCTTGAAAGTTGTCCTGCTTCAACTGCAGAAATTTGCCCTTTGACATGAGCCTTATTAAATTTCCTCAGATCATCCGCAAAGACAGCTCTGCACTTCTGCAGCACTGCAATCTCTTTTTTGTAATCTTGCATGGAGGAATGGACAATATCTTTGCTGCGACCTGATTTTAGAAGCATTTTCTCTATAGACTGCAGAGAGTACCCTTTACTGATACTATCCCCAATATACTTCTTCGGTTCTGTTATCTCATCCATTTTTCTGCTTTTTTCCTTGCTCTCGCATATACTGTCCAAATGTTGCGATCATCCCTGTCCAATAATACAGCTATTTCATGAAATGAAAGATTGCGTTCTTCCTTCAAGTAGAACACAACAGCCTCAAAGATGGTGTGTTTGGTCTTGAAAATAGACTTTGGAAAGTAGACTAAATCAGAGAAATTGCCCAGTTCGGCTGCTTTTTCAGGCATTAAATACATACATTGTATTAACTTATTTAAATAGTTATCTATTAGTGCATAATTGTGTGTCAAAAATTAGCACTATTACATCTTTTATGTGTATTTAACTATTATAATAATATAAATTTTTTAATACATTGTATGTAATTATGTTTATTTTTTACATACATTATATTATTTAATATCTAGAATATTGATATATACATATATTGTAGGTATTCCATTTTAAATAATATATCGAAAAGTAGTATAGGGAAATGTAAAATGAAGAAAACTTATCTGGAAGCGTCTGCTTGCCTTTCTACTTCGAGCTTCTTGGCAATGGCATTTGAAGACGGAGAAAGGTTAAACGCAGACATTATCTCTTCTGCAAGTATCTCATCAATCGGCTGCTTTGACTTAGCTGACTTATGGAATGCTCCTTGCGTCATATGCCTCAGCACAAGATCGATTCTCCTTTGAGGAGAGCACTCAACAGCCTTGGGGTAACGAGCGCCACCATACTCGATAGTTATGATCTCTTCCCTTTGCGCTGCATTCTCCAATGCTTTCACGAAAACCTCAACTGGATTCTTCTTGGTTTTTTTCTCGATAATATCAAATGCGTTCTCAATGATCCGAGAAGCGCTCTGTGCCTTGCCTGTTATCCCGGCAGATGACCTAAAATGTTTGCCGCTCTTATGACCGGGAATCATGACCTTGTTTATCAATCTCTCAACAATAAAAATCTTAGATTTATGAAACCTGTTTCCTGCATAGCGAGCGCCAGTCTTAGGGGCGATGCGCGCCTCCAAGGAGATATATCGTTCCAGACCAGGATCACTAATCTTGATACCTTCTGTAGCCCACCGATTGAATAATTTGATCTCCATTTTATTTTCTTGCCTTTTCTATCTTGCCCCTCAACAGAGCATTTAGGCTTTGATCGTTAACCTTTATGACCTGCCATCTGACTCCAGGGATGTCTCCCTTGGATTTCCCTTTTGCACCACCGATGCATTCTACAAGGACCTCATCGTGCTCATCAATAAGTTTGATAGCGCCGTCTCCTGGCGCAAAGGCAGTTATCTGCTTGCCATTCTTCACCAACTGCACTCTGACGCATTTTCTCAAAGCTGAATTGGGCTGCTTTGCCTCAAACTGTACTTTTTCAAGAACTATGCCTCTTCCCTGAGAAGCTCCCCCTAAGGGATCTGACTTCTCTTTCAAGCGCTTTGCCCTTCGCACATATACCTTATCGTACCATCTGCTGATGTGCCTTCTTGCTTTCAATTTTTTTCCGGCATTTAAGCCTCGAGGCTTTTTTCCCATTTGTCTTCCTGGAGTTAGGACCGCTTTAAAAAGGTTTCGGCTACCCCACCTTTATGTCTTCTATGGCAAAATACCTGCCTACAATACTCTTGAGCATCTGAAGATTCCTGCCATCCCTGCCAATCAGCATTCCTTTTGTCTTGGTGTCTGGCCCTAGGATAGTAATAGAATTATTTTCATTGTGGATTTCCTTTGCCTGCAATGGATATATGTAATTCTTGATAAAGGCGCACACATCTGAGCTAAACTCAACTATCTTCAGCGGTTTCTTCAGCAGGGCGCTCATACGCTTCACATGCACGCCTTGTTTTCCCACTGCCTTACCAATTTCCCCTTCGTCAACCACAAAAATAAGAACATCGCCATTGATGCAATCCTTGACATGCGCATTACTCAAGGACTCAAATAGGGAGATGAACTTCATCGTAGTCAGATCGTATTTTATCCTATTCATTTACGCATGCCTATCATAGAAATTGAAAATTGCTTCTTGCATAGAACGCCCAATTCATCATTGGGTATAGAAAGTTGGGTGACAGGCACATGTTGAGAATATTTTGATAGGTCAGTCTTACAGTTTGAACTGGTAAAAATCTTTGCCAGTGTGCCGTTCCGGAGGGCTTTCAGCGTTTCTTTTGTGCCCACTATCAGCTTGTCTGTCTTCAATAGCTTCTTGATCTCATCCATCTTTCTTCACCTTTGTCACCAGATCGGGAAGGCCAGTTCCCACCGGTATTGGCTGGTTTATCATCACGTTTTCCACTACTGAGTTCAGCATATCAACTTCTCCAATCAAAGAAGCATTGATGATGTGCCTGATGGGTGTCTCAAATGATGCCCGTGCCAGAACTGATGCCTTCTCGCTGACGATACCATATCTGGTTATTCCCTTGACTGATCCAGAAACACACATGGTGTCTGCAACGAGCATGATGTGCCGCACATCTACGTTTAAGCCTTGGCTTTCTATAACCTTGAATACTTCATTGATGATTGCCTGCCTGGCTGCTTCAATGCCAAATACTGACTCAATCTCAAAAATATCGTTGCTGGTAACCCTCAGGGCATCAACTTCAGGCAGCTTGAGTATCTCCTTCAGGTTGCTGCCTGCAGTTATGATGATATACTCTTCGCCTCGCTTCACGGGCAATACCTGGGTTATGCCTTTGATGCCGCTTATGTGAAGCCCCTTGATCTTTTCTTTAATTTTGTAAAGCTCATTCAGGCTTTCCTCTTTTTTCCTCATCTTAAGAATCAGTGAATTGTCCTGAGCCTTGCAATTGAAGCCCTTCACCTGGCCTTGCAAAGCCTTCAAAGCTGCTCCCTCGGTAATGCCCAGCTCTTTCATCTTCTCGGTATTGAGCTTCGCTTCGATGGTCAGATCTGCTATGTTGATTAAGAATTCTGAAACAAACTCAGACAGGGTAGTTTGCTTAATGGACAAAGCCAATTTTCTGATATCCTTTCCTTGAGAGTATGGCTTCTGCAAGTAAATCTCCATCATAGGAGTTGAGATGTTTTTTCTCCCATCAAGGATCTCGATGATACGCGGAAGTCCCATGGTAACGTTCATCTCGGCAACACCGGCGAAGTGGAAAGTGTTAAGCGTCATTTGCGTTCCTGGCTCTCCGATAGATTCTGCAGAGATAAGGCCCACACACTCCCCGGGCTCTGCAAGGGCATTCTCGTATTCCTCAACAGTCTGATCAAGGATTTTCTTCAGTTTTGCATCTGACACGCCTTCAGAGTTGGACTTAATCTCGTCAATTATGCGCTTCGAAAGCTTTTTTTCGTATTCAGTGTATATGCTCATCATGATCACCCAACTGTCTTTATGATTCTCTTGACATTAAGGATGCCCCCCTCTGATTTTGACACATCAATGCCATCTTCCCCATACTTGAACTGAATAATCTTGCCTGAGGCCTCTCGAACAGTGTTATCGTACTCTACCCTAAGGTCCTGCAATGCATTGGCTAGCCTTCGATACAAGTAACCTGACTTAGGAGTTCTCAGTGCGGTATCCATCAATGAGTCTCGGCCGGTGATGCCGCCGAAAAAGAACTCGTGGGGGTTAAGGCCTGTCTTGAAACCGTTCGATATGAAACCTCTTGCGTCAGGGCTGAGGTCTCCTTTTCTGAAACAGGACAGGGTTCTGCCCTGGTAACCCTTGTCAATTCTTTTTCCCCTCATAGCCTGCTGGCCAACGCATGCTGCCATTTGCGCCAAGTTAAGAAGATTTCCTCTGGCGCCTGAATCAGCCATAACCATGGTGTGAGATGCCCTATTTGCGTTCTCTGCAACAATTGCTCCGCATTTATTACGAGACTTATTTAGAACTTCCAGGATTCTGAGCTCTAAGGTTTCCCTCAATGTTTTTCCGGGGAAACTATCGAGCTTATTACTCTGATATAACTCAACTAAGCCATCGACGTCTTTCTGAGCAATCTCCAGTGTTTCCTTAATTTGGTTTTTCGCTTCTGCTGAAAGGTCTGTATCTGAAATAGCAGTGGTGAATCCATACCTGAAAAGGACTTCGATACCTAACCTAAACAGTTTACCTAAGGTGTCTATGGTGGCTTCCTTGCCATATTTCTTATGGATGTTTCTCAACATGAGACCTGAGCCTTCTCCCAAATTGTTCCTATCCATCGTGCCTGAGATAAGATGCCCATCCTTGATCTGCACGTACGCATCCTTTTCGATGTTAGCTTTCCTATCCAGTTTAGAATCATAATGTTTTGCTTTTCCGGTAAAGTTGAAATCATCAGGAATGATGACAGAGAATACCTCTTTGCCGGTTACAATCTTCTTT
The DNA here is from genome assembly GCA_035289425.1 of Candidatus Nanoarchaeia archaeon. Lineage (GTDB taxonomy): Archaea > Nanobdellota > Nanobdellia > Woesearchaeales > DATDXC01 > DATDXC01. The sequence goes on along the minus strand of DATDXC010000060.1, from coordinate 240 downwards.
TTGGGAAGTTTTGAAAAGTCCTCTACGCCTATAGCAGCAAGGATATCAACTGCCTGCTCGCGTGGGTAATGAAGCTGCTTGGTCAATAGGAAATTACCTGAGATAGCGTCCTGGATGCATCCGATAACGCTCAAACCGTATCGGGGAGAGATCAATTGTGTCTGGACGTCCATGAGGATTTCTGCCTCTGCCCGCGCTTCCTCTGTCTGAGGGATATGAAGATTCATCTCATCTCCGTCA
>DATDXC010000059.1:0-15009 GCA_035289425.1 Candidatus Nanoarchaeia archaeon | reverse complement strand
AGGGCAAGAACAAGATAATTATGAAAAGAAGGCCAATGTGTCAACTAAACCAAACTACTGCAAGGATAATTCTGCATAACCGAAGAAAGATTTCTTACTTTGATAAGCTGGCTGAAGCCAGCTAGTTTCCACGCAACGCCCTTTTTTTCATAACATTTATATAATCGCATTCTGATTGTCTGCCTATGTTTGATGTTATTACAGTCGGCTCAGCTACCGTAGATGTCTTCGCCCAGACAAAGACTTCTGACCTGATCAAGATATTTGACGCAAGAGGGGAAACCGATCTTCTTGCATACCCAATAGGGTCAAAGATACTCATTGAGGAACTTCACTTTACCACCGGAGGGGGTGCTACCAATACTGCAGTCTGCTTTGCACGCCTTGGGCATAAGGTAGCTTGCATCTCCAAGATGGGATCCGGCGCAAATGCCAATAAGATCAAGCGGCAGCTCCAAAGGGATAAGGTTGCCACAAGCCTCCTGGTATGTTCTCGTAAGGGCAGGACCGGCTATTCGATCATATTAGACAGCAAAGAGCACGATCGTACTATACTGACCTATAAGGGCTCTAACAACGACCTTGATTACCACGACATTGATATATCAAAACTAGCTGCTCAGTGGTTCTATTTCTCAACCCAATTAGGGGAAAGCTTTAAGACAACCGTAAAGCTGGCCAAATATGCAAAGCAGAAAGGAATCAAGATAGCATTCAATGCCTCAGAGTATTTGGTAAGCAAGGGAAAGACCTTCCTCAGGGAGATTCTTTCCAGGACAAATATATTCATTCTGAACAAGGAAGAGGCGCATATTCTGATAGGTGCTGGCTCCATCCAGCAGACACTGAAGGCGATTCATAAATTAGGACCAAATATTGTAGTGATCACTGATGGCAGCAAAGATTTCTATGCGTATGACGGTTCTTGTATCTATAGCGGGAAGCCAAACAAAGCCAAGGTGGTTGAAACAACTGGCGCAGGAGACGCCTTTGCTGCTTCCTTTGTATCTGGAATGATAAAAAAGAAGGATATATCATTTGCATTGAAGCTGGGAGCAATCAATGCAGAGTCAGTTATCCAGCATCATGGTGCCAAGAATAATCTTCAGACATACAAAGAAGCCATGACAAAAATAAAGCATGCTCCGCATATTAAGAAGATTAAGGTTTAGTAAGGATTACATTTCTAATGCTTTAATATATAAAAAATTATGTAAAAATTTTCGTGGAACTAAGATTTAGGAGCACATTGGACAGCAAACAGTTCTCTAGCTTTTTTGCTGGAGCAAAAAAGCGCACAATATCGATTTGAATCTATTTACAAAACAAAAACCACAACCTTTAAATATAAACTATTTTAATAAATTCTTAAAAAAGAGGTGTAGGGTGGATAAGGCAAATGTATTTATTCTTAATTTTAAGGATATTGGTATAGATGATGTTCCTTTTGTAGGCGGCAAAAATGCTTCTTTGGGAGAGATGTACAGCAAGCTCACCAAGAAAGGGGTTAAGGTACCCAATGGATTTGCCATTACCGCCAAAGCATACCGATTCTTCATAGAAAAAGCGATGGTCAAAGATGAAATCGGCGCTTTACTTTCAAAACTGGATGCAGGCAATGTGAGAGATTTGCAGGAAAAAGGCCATAAGATCAGGGAGCTGATTCTTGATTCGTATTTTCCCACTGAACTGAGGAAAGAGATATTGGATGCATACAAGCAATTGTGCAAGACATACGGCCCTCATGCTGATGTAGCAGTAAGGAGCTCAGCAACCGCAGAAGACCTTCCAGATGCCAGTTTTGCCGGGCAGCAGGAAACCTACCTTAACATCCGAGGGGAAAGAGCTCTCCTGGAAGCATGTAAAAAATGCTTTGCATCCCTGTTTACCAATCGTGCCATTCACTATCGGATAGACAAGGGATTTGATCATTTCAAAATCGCTTTAAGCATCGGAGTCCAGAAGATGGTGAGGTCAGATCAGTCTTCTTCAGGCATAATGTTCACTTTGGACACAGAAACAGGTTTCAGGGATGTAGTGCTTATCAATGCAGTCTACGGCTTAGGTGAAAACATAGTTCAGGGAAGGATAAATCCCGATGAGTACCTCGTCTTTAAGCCAACCCTGAAGCTCAAGCAGGAATACAAGCCGATAATAAGCAAAAAACTCGGTTCAAAATCAGAAAAGATGATCTATGCCTCAGAGGGATCAAAAGAAACGGTTAAGAATGTGCCGGTGGAATCTGCCGACAGAAACCAGTTTGTTCTCTCAGACAAAGATACATTGAAGCTAGCGAGATGGGCTGCTATCATTGAAGATCACTACCAAAAACCGATGGATATGGAATGGGCAAAGGATGGCCGCACAAACCAATTGTACATAGTCCAGGCACGTCCAGAAACAGTACAGAGCCAGAGGGACACCTCTGTCTTGGAAGAATACCAGATCGGAAAGAAAGGTAAAATTCTGGCACAAGGCAGGAGCGTTGGTTCTAAGATAGGTCATGGCAGGGCCCATATAATCAAAGATGTCCATGATATCCATGCCTTTAAGGAAGGGGATATCCTCATTACTGAGATGACTGATCCTGATTGGGAGCCTATCATGAAGATTGCATCAGGCATTGTGACTAATAAAGGAGGCAGAACATGCCATGCAGCCATAATATCGAGAGAGTTGGGCATACCCTGCATTGTCGGAACCAATAAGGGGACCCAAACTATACCCAACCACGAGAAAACCACAGTCAGCTGCGCCGAAGGTGAGGATGGTTTCGTCTATGAGGGTCATGTGCCGTTTACCATACACAAACAGAACTTAAAGGATCTCCAAAGGCCCCACACTAAAGTCATGATGAATGTGGGGAACCCAGAACAGGCCTTTGAGCTGAGTTTTATCCCCAATGATGGTGTTGGACTAGCTAGGGAAGAATTCATAATCAACGAGTACATCAAGATACATCCGAAAGCATTGATTCATTTCGACGCATTAAAAGACCCCAAAGTCAAGCAGCAGATCGAAGAGCTTACTCTAGGATACTCAAATAAGAAACAGTTCTTCATAGATAAGCTGGCATATGGCGTTGCAACCATTGCTGCAGCTTTCTATCCTAAAGATGTCATTGTGCGCATGTCGGATTTCAAGAGCAATGAATACGCCAACCTTGTGGGAGGCCATCTATTTGAACCCTTGGAAAGCAACCCCATGATTGGCTGGCGGGGGGCATCCAGATACTACTCTGATTACCGTGATGCATTTGGCCTGGAATGCATGGCGATGAAGAAAGTCAGGGATGAGATGGGCTTAGTAAACGTAAAATTGATGATTCCATTCTGCCGGACAGTCGAGGAGGGCAAACTGGTACTCATGGAGATGGAAAAATATGGCCTTAAACGCCATAAGAATAGGCTGCAGGTCTATGTGATGTGCGAGATTCCCTCAAACGTAATCTTGGCAGATGAATTCTCAAAGATTTTTGATGGATTCAGCATTGGAACTAATGATCTGACGCAACTCACACTTGGTTTGGATAGGGATTCTGAACTCGTTAGCCATGTTTACGATGAGCGGAATGAGGCAGTTAAAGCATTGGTTGCCTCGATGATTCACAAGGCAAAAGCAAATAAGAGGAAGATTGGGATCTGCGGTGATGCTCCTTCCACTTACAAGGAATTCGCTTCATTCCTCATAGATCAGGGTATAGACAGCATTTCATTAAGCCCGGATGCAGTGATAAAGACTACCCTCACTATACTCAAAGAAGAGAATAAACTGAAGAAGCACTAATGTTTCTTTTTCTTGTCCTCACGAAGATTACCTATCTTTTTATAAGACATGAATATGATAAGCAGCAGTTCGAATAATATCACCACCGGTTTGGCAAATCTGCCAAGAGATGTAAACGACTGGATAGTGCCGAAGAACAACGAGAATGTTCCGCCAAGCATGAATCCAGTGCCAACCCATTCATTGAGGGTGTTTCCCTTTGATGGCAGATACAATCCGACGAAGATTGCTACAAGAGAAAGCAGTGCTGATATGTAGAACACATATAAATTATGTCTCTGAGATGCCTGGTCCAGCTCATACTGGCATGTTTCGCAATAATAGCTCGTTGCACATCCATAGGCATCATACGCATACGTAATGTATCCGTGTTGGTCAGTGCATGATTCATAATCCGCATCACTTACCGACATAGTGGTACAATTCATAGGAACTTTCCCCAGAGGCTCTGCCCTAGGTTTTTCCTGAACACAGTAATTCTCCCACCGTGGAGAGGGGTAAACCGCATCTATCACTGCAAATACCAGGACCGCAAATAGTATTGCAACCACAAAGATTATCACTATCTTTCGTATGTCTGCCATATAAATCTTAATGGATTACCACTTTATAAATTTATTTATTAGCAAAATACATTGGCAAAAGCTTTAAAAACAAAACTCCATTACCAGAATCCATGCCCCGAGGCCGACCGATAAAATCACAGATCCGACAGAACATAATTGAAATTCTATATCATATGAAGCAAAGTTATGGTTACGACATCTTCAAGGCATACAAATCAATTTTTCCCGCAGTTACCATGCGGGTCATATACTATCACCTCAAGAAAGGCACTGACCTGGGAGAGTTCAAGGTGCATGAGATAAAGAAGGAAGAAGGTAATTACTCCTGGGGAAAGTCAGTCGAAAAGATATACTATGCTTTAGGCGAGAACGCAAAACCGATTATAAGTGAAAGAGTCAAGGAGTTTTTTGATAACAGGCAATCACCGTAATTTCTTAAAGTAGCCCATCAAAACAAAGGCTTCCCTTTTGGTAAGAAACGATTTTCCCAAGAGCCGTTTCCAGACAATATACTGGGTTTCCTTTTTCTCTTTGGTGGAGAACTTCATCTTTGCTATTGTTTTTTTGATATACCCGAACAAAATTTCCTTCTCTTTGCCAGAGGCAACCTCATGTATATTTCCAGCCTTGTTAAACAGTTCATAGAACAATATGGCGCACGCATGAGAAATGTTAAGCGTAGGATATTTTTTTGAAGAAGGAATCGTGACTACAAAGTCAGCTCTCAAGATATCCTTGATGGATAATCCATCTCCCTCAGGACCGATAAGCAGACCGATGTTTCCTTTGATAGGCATTTTCTGGGCTAATTGACTGGGTGTCAGCGGGCTCCTGGGATTAAATGTGGTTCCTGCTATTGCAGTGGTGGCCACCAAATAATCCATCCGAGGAATTCTCCTGGCCACGGTGGCTTTCTGTAAAATTTCCTGAGCATGTTTGGCCCTGTTTCTTGCCTCCTGGCTAAGGTGGTCACATTGCGGATTTACCAGGACGAGTTTCGTGAGGTCAAAATTAGCCATAACTCTCGCTACTGCTCCCACATTGCCGGCAGTCTCAGGCTTAACTAGGATGACCGTAATCATACATCCCACAGGTGCAATCCATTTTAAAAACCTTTTTATATTATTGCTGGTTAGCGGAATCACATCAGAACACCGCTATTCCACGAGCATGAGAAATTAGGAGCTAAGATAGTTGATTTTGCAGGCTGGGATATGCCTGTTTTCTACACAAATGTAATAGAAGAGCATATTGCTACCAGAACAAAGGCAGGCCTATTCGATATTTGCCACATGGGGGAGTTTCTTATTGAAGGCAAGGATGCTGCTGCATTTCTCCAGAAGGTTATAACCAACGATATCGGGAAGCTTCCTGTGGGAAAGGCATTCTACTCAGTCATGTGCCATGAAGACGGTGGCATTGTTGATGATATTTTTATCTATAAAGTTAAAGATGTCAAATTCATGATGGTTGTCAATGCTTCAAATATAGACAAAGATTTCAAGTGGCTTATGCAGCATAAGTCTTTTCTCGATGAAGTTACTATCATAAACATTTCAGACACTACAGCCAAGCTTGATCTGCAGGGCCCATCAGCAGAGAGGATTCTGCAGTCCCTCACTGATTTCCAGCTTGCAGAACTTAAGAGATTTCATTTTTTCGAAGGCAGGGTGGACGGCGTATCAGCATTGGTATCTCGAACTGGGTATACTGGAGAAGATGGCTTTGAGATTTATTTTAATTATGCCAAAGCAGTTCAGCTGTGGAACAAGATTCTTGCAGTGGGTAAGGAGTATGGTCTTAAGCCAATTGGTTTAGGCGCTCGGGACACCTTAAGAGTTGAGGCATGTTATAGCTTATATGGCCATGAGCTCACTGACCAGATAAATCCCCTTGAAGCAGGTCTTGGTTTTATTGTCAAGTTAAATAAGTCAGAGTTTATTGGAAAAAAGACTTTGCAGGCAACAAATCCATCAAAGACTATTGTGGCATTTGATATGTCAGAAAGAGGAATTCCCCGAGAACACTACAACGTCCTAAAGAACAATCAGGATATTGGCGTGGTCACTTCAGGGACAATGTCTCCCACTTTTAAGAAGGGCATCGGCATGGCTTTTATACAATCTGATCAGGCAGCCGAGGGAAACGAAATACATATAAACATCAGAGAAAAACTCTATAAAGCAAAAATAGTAAAAAGGCCCATATACGCTTATCATGGGAAGTGACTTCAACTAATCAAGAGATGCAAAAATTTCTCAGGGAGAAATTTTTGGAATTGAACGGTAATTCCCCATACCAGCATTTTGCTGGGTGGCAAAATGCGCAGGATATCGATGATGGCACAATTAATACAAAAGGTGATTTGAATGACCAACAATCCATTAGATTTTAAATACAGCAGAGAGCACGAATGGGTGAATGTTGAAGGGGATATTGCTACCGTAGGCATTACTGATTTCGCCCAGCACCAGCTCACTGATATAGTATTTGTAGAACTTCCTGAAAAGGGAAAACGGGTTGAGGCAGGCAAACAGATGGCAGTGGTCGAGTCAGTAAAATCCGTTTCTGACGTTTTTGCACCAGTATCTGGGGAGGTCATCGAAGTCAACAGCAAACTCATAGACAATCCTGAAATAATCAACAATAGCCCTTATACAGAAGGATGGTTTGTTAAGATAAGGATGGCCAATAAAGCTGAGCTTGATGCCTTATTGGATGTTAAATTATATTCTGCTTTGACCGGCCAGCCGTGAAGCTTCTGAGCCATAAGCTTTAAAAACCCCACTTTATTCTTCTCCGGTATGAAATCAGCACTATTCGGTTGTTGGTAGAGTTCTTTCATAGTTACATCGGGAGGGTGGCGAAGTGGCTAACGCACTCGCCTGCAGAGCGAGCATCCATGGGTTCAAATCCCATCCCTCCCTCTTAATTTAGGAAAGCTTTTTATAAACCTAAGACAGCACCACCGCCATGGCATTGTATCTATACAATACGCTTACTAGGAAGAAAGAACTATTTAGGCCGATACACGATAAAAAAGTTGGCTTCTACAGCTGCGGTCCTACTGTATATTGGTTCCAGCATATTGGCAATCTGCGCAGCTATATCTTCAATGACATTTTGAAAAGGGTACTCATCTATGATGGATATCAGGTAAAGCATGTCATGAATGTGACTGATGTTGGACATCTAACCTCAGATGCTGATACAGGAGAAGATAAGATTGAGAAGGCAGCTGCTAAAGAGCATAAGAAGGCAGCTGATATAGCAGAGTTCTACCTTACGGTATTTAAGGAAGACCTAAAGAAACTCAATGTTCTAGCTCCAGACATCTGGTGCAAAGCTACAGACCATATCCCGGATCAGATCGACACAGTAAGATTACTAGCCGAGAAGGGATTTACCTACAAAACATCAGATGGGGTGTATTTTGATACCTCAAAATTGGACGATTATGGTAAACTTGATCCAGGTCATAAAAAAGAACTTGAAGCAGGCAAAAGAGTTGATATGGGAGAAAAAAGGAATAAGGCAGATTTCGCACTGTGGAAATTCTCGGAAGAGCCCGGAAAAAGGCAGCAGGAATGGGACTCACCATGGGGCGTAGGTTTCCCAGGTTGGCATATTGAATGCAGTGTCATGTCATCGAAATATTTAGGTACTCAGTTCGACATCCATACTGGGGGGGAAGACCATATACAAATTCACCATACTAATGAGATAGCACAGTCAGAAGCAGCCTATGGAAAGAAGCCCTGGGTTAAATATTGGCTTCATGGAGCATTTCTGACTTTCAAAGGGGAAAAAGTAAGCAAAAGCAAAGGCGGCCTATTTACAATTTCTGAATTACAGGAAAAAGGATATATCTCTTTAGACTATCGCTATTTTTGCCTCAATACTCAATACCGCAAACAACTGAGCTTCTCTTTGGAAGCATTAACTCAGGCCCAGCAGACTTATGGCAGACTTAAGAAAATCATTCTTGAACTCAAGACTAAAAAAGACTCGAACAGGTCAAAGGATTTTGAAAGGTATCAGAAAGAATTTCAGGAATCCATTGATGATGACTTAAATATGCCCAGAGCCTTATCAGTCCTATGGGGAGTCTTAAGAGACTCAGGTCTCGGGACCAAGGAAAAATTAGAGCTTGTTTTCAGCTTTGATAAGGTTTTTGGTTTAGGACTAAAAGATATTGAAGAAGAAAAGCAGGATATCCCCCAAAAGATACAAGAATTAGCTCAGGAGAGAGAGAAAGCAAGAAAAAACAAGGATTGGGCAAAGGCAGATAAAATCAGAGACGAGTTAAAATCAAACGGGTATGAAATTGTGGATACCGCAAAGGGACCGAGTATTCGAAATCTTTAAACTTCCAGCTCAACTTCAAATTCAACTTTAGAGTCTTCGTTTAGTTTCTTATAAGAAATCTTCTCTGCTTTGGAGGAGGCTACCACATCTTCCTTGACCATCTCAAATTCCTTTTCAGAGACTTTTCCCATTATCACTAAGCTTTTCAAAGGATTTTTCAGGCTCAGGCTTTTCTCTGATTTTGCCTGTCGTGACCTTTCAACAGCATAAACCGCCATATCACCTATTTTCTCGGCCTGTTCATCAATAAGATTCAGATCAGGCCAGCGTGATACATGAACACTCTGGGCACCATCCATATTTTTAAAGTAAAGTTGGTATATCTCCTCAGTGATGTGGGGCATGATGGGAGCCATCATTTTAAGGACAGACCCCAAAGCAGCGTAAAGCCCATACTGGGCGCTGAGCCTGGCTTCCTTGCCCCTTCGGTCAGGATTGTATAACCTATCTTTAACAATCTCCAGATAATTATCACACAAGGTATGCCAGAAGAAATTCTCAACATCTGCTTTAGTCCTGCTATATTCATACTTCTTGAATGATTCAGTCGAATCCGCGATTATCTTGCTGAGCTTGGATAAAATCCATGCGTCAATGACTTCTAATTTTTTAGGTTTCTCTCCCTTATAATCTTCAAGATGCATAACCGCAAACTTAAATGCGTTCCATAACTTCGTCACAAATTTCTGGCCAGTAACCAGATCTTTCTCTTGGAAAGGCAGATCTTCCCCTAACTTGCTTCCTGCTGCCCAAAATCGCAGGCAATCAGCTGAATACTTTTCTATCATGATTTGGGGCTCAATGACGTTTCCCTTGCTCTTAGACATCTTCCTGCCATGGGGGTCTTGAGCATGCCCGGAAATAGCAACATCCTTCCATGGATTTTTCTTGATGTGCAGTTGAGACTTGACTACAGTATTAAACAGCCAAAACGTGATTATATCATGTGCCTGCGGCCTCAATGACATTGGATATAATTCCTTAAAGCGTTCAGGAACAAGTCCTGCAGCAATCTGAGGCGTCAATGAGGAAGTTGCCCAGGTATCCATGACATCCTTTTCCGGAACAAATTCTTTGTAGCTGCACTTGGGGCACTTTGAAACAGGAGCCTTATCTTTCAATGGATCAACAGGCAGGTCTTTTTCATCAGCCAAGATAGCTTCATCACATTTCTTGCAATACCATACCGGAAAAGGAACACCAAAGAACCTCTGCCTAGAAATCATCCAATCCCACTGCAGCCCTTTGACCCAATGATCGTACCGAGATTTCATGAATGGAGGATACCAGTGCAGCTTAGAACCCCATTCCAACATATCCCCCTTCAGGTCCAGATACTTTATGAACCATTGTTTAGACTTTAAAAATTCAATCTCAGTGCCGCATCGCTCATGTACATTTACCGTATGTTTTATCGGTTTTTGGGAAACCAATAATCCCTGATCCTTCAAGGCATCAATTATCATTTTCCTGGCTGTGTTTATATCCAGACCGCGATAAGCGCCCGCTATATCGGTCATCTTGCCATCAGGAGTAATGGCAATCAGTATAGGCAGATTATGCGCCTTCTGCCACTCCATGTCTGTTTGGTCACCAAAGGTGCAGCACATGACAATGCCAGTCCCTTTCTCAGGATCAGCTCTTTCGTCAGGTAGTATAGCAACTTCATGATCAAATAAAGGGACCTCGGCCTTCTTTCCTTTATACATCTGATACCGTTTGTCATCTGGATGATAGAAGATAGCGACGCAGGCTGGCAGCAACTCTGGTCGGGTGGTCGCAATAATCAACTCCTTGCCATCCACTTTGAACACTATATCATTAAAAAAGGAATCAAGTTCCTTGTCCTCGCATTCAACTTGAGAGATGCCGGTCTCGCAGGTAGGGCACCACATGGTAGGTGCATCTTTCCGGTATTCCCTCCCTTCCGCATACAGGTCAATAAAACTTTTTTGGGAAACTTTCATGGAATGCTTGTCGATGGTATCATAAAAGAGATTGAAGTCACAGCTCAATCCTAGTCGTTTCATATCCTTCACATACAAGGGGATCAATTCCTTCTGGACTGTTTCCAGGCAGAGCTGCACGAATGCTCCCCGTTCCATCCTTTTTGCTTTGACCTTCTTTATTTTCTCAATCAATCGTTCCGTTGCCACACCATTGTTATCTGTGCCGAAAGGATAGAACACGTTCTTGCCCAGCATGCGATGGAACCTTACTATGAAGTCCTGCTGCGAATAGCTGAATGAATGGCCCAGATGCATCTGGCCCGAAACGGTAGGGGGAGGCGTATCCACTGAGTATATCTCGGCTTTGCCTTTGCGGTCAAAAACATATATCTGTTCTTTCTCCCAAAAGGCCTGCCACCGAGGTTCAGCTTCCTTTGGGTCATATCGTTGTGGTAATTCCATACTTTTCAGAATTGGCATACATTATTTAAAGGTTTTCCCCTAAAGCAGCATATAGAAACCTTTTTAAATCACATCCATTTTCCAAGGCGTATTAATGGGGCTATGGGGTAGCTTGGACTCATCCTTTCTGGTTTGGGAAAAATATCAAAAAACCAGACGACCCCGGTTCAAAATGCCCTTAATAATAGCATTGGGGCTTGAAAGTCCGGGTAGCCCCATTTCAAATCGAGCAGTTCGTACCATTGAACACGCGAAATGGCACTTATCGATCACCGGAGCGTATCGGGTGAGGTTTCAAGGAAACATCCGAGAATACGAATGGAGTGAGTAATCCCTTACTCAGGGTCGCCCCATTCACTTGGAGTTATCATGGCAGAGACAAGAAACATATCATCTACAAAGCGATTTGGTCCTCGGTACGGAAGAAAGACCAAGCAGCGCTTTGGCGTAATCGAAGCAGAGCAGCGAAAGCTGCATAAGTGCCCATACTGCAACTGCGTGAAAGTTAAACGAGTTGCAATGGGGATTTGGAAATGCCGCAAATGTGGCGCAAAGTTTGCAGGCAAGGCGTATTCCGTTACAAAGAAGATTACCTTTGATGAAGAAGCGCCAGCTGAAGAAATACAGCAAGAGTCGCCAATCGAAGAAAAAGAGGAGTGAAAATGGTTGAATACAAATGTTTTCATTGTAATAAGCGGGTTTCTACGGACTATTTGAAGAAAAGGGTCAGATGCCCTTACTGCGGCAGTAAGATATTGTTTAAGCCCAGATCAGTGGCTACTAAGGTCAAGGCAAGGTAAGTTCAATGGACGTCTCTAAAGAAACCGAGCAAAAGATAAACCAGCTGCAGATGTTTGAGCAGGGCCTTCAGAATCTTCTGGTGCAGCGGCAGCAGTTTCAGTCGCAGCTTGTTGAAGTTGAATCAGCGCTCTCTGAACTGAAAGATAGCAAGGAATCTTATAAGATAATAGGCAACATCATGGTTGCTGCCGATAAGAATGGGCTGCAGAAAGAGCTCGAGTCAAAGAAAGAGACTACCCAACTCAGGATAAAGACGCTTGAGAAGCAAGAAAAAAGTATAAAAGAAAAGGCAGAGAAGCTGCAGCAGGAAGTTCTCGAAAAGATGGAAAAATGAATGAAGTTAATTCTGCCGTCGATTCTTTAGTGGAGCTCAAGGATGATGCGAGTGTTCCCAAGAATATTAAGCTTAAGATTGAGGAAACAATCTCTGCGCTCAGGGATACTAACGAGGTCTCAATAAAAATCCACAAGGCCCTCAATCTTCTTGAGGAGATTGCTGAGGATACCAATCTTAAGTCTTATACCCGAACCCAGATTTGGAGTATAATAAGTTCTTTAGAAAACCTAGGATAGCACTTCTTGTTCTCGTGCAAGATATTCTTCTTCAGAAATTTTCCCTTGTATGTATTCAATCTGTAGCTGTTTAAGTTCAGTATTGAGGTCGCTTTGGTGGATAACAATGGTAGCATCAGGCGTTTCAGCTTCTTCGAAGTTGTCAACAAAACTTTTTCCCCAATTCATGGTAAGGGTGCCGATGATAAGCGAGAAAACTACCAAGATGAATGTAGCCATCAATGGGGACAATGCATCCTTATTCATTTTGAGTGTGCAATCTCCCTTTGGAGCAGCAGCATATAGATAAATAATGTGACTATCACCATTTCAAAGAGTGAAGTTAAGATGCGCGGAGAGTTAGTAATACCCAACCCATTTAGAATGGTGAGCAGCTCTTCTACAATGAATATGCCGAATCCGATGAAAAGCAGCTTCCATGGCTGGAGGTTTACCCTCTTAGTTCGTATTTTGAGCAGTTTGATGAAGAGCGGTATGATGATTACAACCAATACCAAGTTGTAGTACGGTGCCACAACCCCTAGACTTTCTGCTAATCCTGGCATTTTATTTCCCCTTTAGTATATGTATCTGCAATAGCACTGCTGCTAAGAGCAATGCAAGTATTCCTGTTGGAATTACATGCGTGAGGAATGGGCTTTCAAATATCTTAAAGGCGCGCAATGCCCCTAATATCTCTTGCAGGACAAATAAGACCAATGCAATGATGAGCAGCTTCCAAGGCCACAGCTGCTGTTTTCGGTGGGAAACATGGAACAAGCTCAATGCAATGATTCCCGCAACTAACGAAAGAAACACATTGGCAATCTTGATGATACCTTCAAGATACTGTATTCCGTTAAGCATGTCATTTCCTCCATTCTCAACTTTAAAAATGTTTTGGAAGTACTGCATTATCCAAATATAGGTAAAATAGACCTATTGATACTTACAATGTAAGATTATATAATGTTAAAATACACATTATATACAATATGATACTTACAATGTAAGATTTTATATCAAAAAATTGGAAATATTTATAAATAATTACCTACAATGTAGGTATAATGCTTGATAGACAGCTATCTACATATATTCAGGATAACCTGAATCAAGGATTCTCTATTAAGCAAATTGAGAATGCTCTAATCAACTATGGGTATTCAAAAGATTTGGTAAGGGCCCACACTGCTTCCTATAAACTAGACTTTGGTCCAGTGCTTCGTTCTATCCCGCTCATACTGCTTCTAGCTGCAGCATTGATACTTAAGCCAACACTAACAGGTTTTGTAGTAAAAGAGGTTACTTATTGGGACAATGTCAGCATATCTAAATCATCTAATGCAGATTATCTATGGTTGGTTAAAAATCCGGCTGATATTTATTCAATCAAAGTTTCAGGATCCCTCTCTCAGGGCTCTGAAGGAAAAGTATACATCAATAACGGGGAAAGTTCATACCTCCTTTTTGACAGTTCTTCGCTGTTCCCTACACTTAAACAGATATCCCAACAACCAAATGCAGATGATATCCACCTTTCATACACTTCAGAAACCTATGATCCAGACAATGATGGAGTTGAAACAACAGAAGGCATTGTGGCAATAAATGTTGCAGGATATGGAAACGACCTCAGTTGTACACTATGGGAAGTGAAAAGCCTTGAAAGCAATACCACTACCTTGCTCTGTAACGGACTGGATGATTGTTGCAGTTTCCACAACCTAGCTCCATCGCAAAACTCCTGGAATGAGACTTTCTACCTTAACTATGGGTCCTATGGTGCAACCTACAATAATCTTGTTTCTGCTCAAGTATGGAATATTAACCTACAAGCTCCTTCTATAAACCATTCCAGGAAGGCCAACATATCAGCACAATTTCAGCCAGAAGAGATCTCATTTGAGAACATATGTATAGAGACTTGTTCTATAAGTGGTTTTGATAGAAGCACATATAATCTATATATCGAAACCAATGGAACTGTAACCATTGATTCAATCACCTACACTACCCTTCAGCAGGTGCCCAACCATGCTCCTTCATTCAATCTCATACCTTCTCAAAGATTGGATCCTGGCCAGCTGGTAACTATAAACCTTAGCCAATATACGCTTGATGAAGACAATGACACCCTCATTTATTCTGCTTCTGAAACAGATAATTTAACAATACTCATAACTCAAGATATAGCTACCATCATCCCCGATGCAGGCTTTACCGGTAAACAGTACCTCTTCTTTACTGCAAATGACTCAACAGCCCTTGCCACCTCAAACACTATCGAGGTAAACATAGTCAAGAGCAGCAGCTTCAATAGGTCTGAAGAGCTAAGGCAAGGCATCGCAGTAGTAGGAAAGCCAGTCAAATGGACCAAGATTGTGAAGCTGAACAATACCGCTGCTAATATCTCTGTTAACATAAGCAAAGAAGCATTGAACTTTTCCATAAGAAAGACGGGCAGAGGCCCTGACCAGGAGATCTCAGAAGACAAGATCCTCGTAGTTTCAGATGGAGAGGAA